>JAUVNZ010000085.1 GCA_030599435.1 Gammaproteobacteria bacterium
GCCAGGCGGTATTGCGGTAGTGGATCTTAAATTGAAGTCAAACAACGCACCAATTGTTTATTATAAAAAGAAACGCATCATGGTGGTCAACAATAATGGTCACTGGTTAAGTGTGGTAGGCATTCCCCTCACGGCCAAACCAGGCCAACATAAACTCAAAATCAAAGGGCGAAGCAAAACGATTAATTTTAGAATTGAATCAAAAAAATATGCCGAGCAACGTATTACCATTAAGGATAAGCGCAAAGTTAACCCTACCGCCGAGGACATGAAACGTATTCGCCGCGAGAAAATCCGTATTAACTCTGCACTAAAGCATTGGGCAGACAAAGATGATGTTAATACCCGTTTTGTTATACCTGTAGTGGGTGAACTCAGCAGCCCCTTTGGACTACGACGTTTTTTTAATGAACAAGCCCGTAAACCTCATAGCGGTATCGATATTGCTGCCCCCGAAGGAACGCCGATACATGCACCTGCTGCTGGAAGGGTGATTGAAAGCGGCGAATTCTTTTTTAATGGCAACTCGGTATTTATCGATCACGGCCAGGGACTGGTCACCATGTATTGCCACATGAGTCAGATAAAAGTTAAGCCTGGACAAATAGTAAAACAAGGAGAGGCAATTGGGACGGTGGGGCAAACTGGTCGTGTTACCGGGCCACACTTGCATTGGAGCGTTAGCTTGAATGATGCCCGTGTAGATCCGAATCTGTTTTTTGATAATTTAAACCAACTGCTCAAATAGAATGAGAAAATAGCGCATGAAAAATGAAATTGTCGCCAGTGTCGAATTTTATTTCAAAGGTGAACGTTATTCTCCCAAGGCAACAATTAATCTTGATCGTCTTATGAAAAATCAGAAAAACGATCTTGATATATTGGCTTCAATCCATCCTCTACTCGCCAAAGAAAACGGCATTGACACTTATTCCTACCAATTTGAGATAATGCTGGCAGAAACTATCCAGTTTAGCGATGCAACTGGCATTGCTAAAAAATATTGTCTTGATGGCCATTTCTCAATGGCGGAATTTGAAAAGGTATGGCACGAAGAAAATATTCTTGAACAGATTAAACCAATTGCGAAACTACATTTAGCGATTGATGATCTATCACAACACCCAAAACTGAAAACAGCACTCATGGCTGCTTTTTTAAAGGGGAAGGAAAATAGCCAGCCTCCTGGCTGAATATACTTCCCCGCAGACCATTCACACCCTACGCGTTAGTCGCTGCATTACCCTTAATGTTCTTATTATATTCTGCAAGCCATGTTATGAACTCTTTTTGTGGCATAGGCTTACCGAAATAGAATCCCTGTACCTCACATCGATCCACTTCTTTGAAAAATTCCACTTGTGCTGCGGTTTCTACCCCTTCGGCGACCAGACCCAACTCCAGGCTTTCACCTAAGGCCACTATTGCCCTGACAATAGCCACATCATCTTTATCATGTGGAATATCTTTAACAAAGGATTTATCTATTTTCAGCGAATCTATAGGAAAGCGTTTCAGATAACTCATTGACGAATAACCCGTCCCAAAATCATCTATAGAAATATGAACCCCGGCCTCATGTAATTTACCCAGAATGGCAGCAGCCATTTCCATATTTTCAATAAGCAGGCTTTCAGTAATCTCTATTTCCAAATGCCTACTTTCAAAGCGATTGACTGAACGGATTTCTTCAATGCATTTCAACAGACCTTCGTCGTGAAATTGTCGTGCCGACAAATTGACCGATACTCGTAGTGAGTTAAACCCGTTTTGTTTAAGCTCTTCAATAAATCCGCACGCCTGCTTGAATACCCAATGCCCTACTTCTACTATTTTTCCTGTTTCCTCAAGTATTGGAATAAATTTTGACGGATTTACAAAAGCCATCTTAGGATGATCCCAGCGTAACAGGGCCTCCATGCCAGCCACCTGCCCAGTCTGTACATTCACTCTAGGCTGGTAATACACATTAAATTCGTCACGCTCCAAGGCATGATTCAATCTATGCTGAAGCTCCATTCGCTCATCAGCCATAACTGACATTTCGTGCGTATAAAACTCAAAAGTATTACCACCCCTGGATTTTGCACGGTACATCGCAACATCAGCATTTTTGATCAAAACATCCACATCAGTTGCATCATCAGGGAAAATAGATATCCCTATACTAGCGGAAGGAATAATTTCGTAATCCCCAATCAACATAGGATCAGATACCGTTTCTAGCATCTTGCGCATGACAGTACTGACATCATCGATATGATTAAAGCCTTCCATTAAAATAGTGAATTCATCACCACCAAAACGACCCAATGTGTCGCCATGACGCAATTTGGATTTAAGTTTCTTGGCGACAATTTTCAGCAAAGTATCACCAGATGGATGACCTAGACTATCGTTCACCTCTTTAAAACGATCCAGGTCAATAAATATCACCGCTATCTTTGATTGGTTACGCTCTCCTTGCTCAATGGCGTGAAGTAAACGATCATTAACCATCACTCTATTTGGTAATTCTGTCAGAGCATCATGAGTGGCCATGTGATGCAATTTTTCCTGTATCTCTACCCGGTCGCTGATATCTTTTCCGGTAGAAACATAATTCTGTATTTCACCATTTTCATCTTTTAGTGGAGTAATAGTTTTTTCTTCGTAATATATATCGCCATTTTTCTTGCGGTTCATAAACACATCGCGAAACGAATCGCCTGTTACGATGGTCTCCCATAATTTTGTATAAAAACTCTCATCATGCATATCCGACTTAATGAGCCCCAGTTTTTCCCCAACCATCTCGTCCGAAGAATAACCTGTGATTCTTTCAAAAGCTGGATTAACATATTCGGCAACCCCTTCCGGATCCGTGATCATAACAATATCATCAGTTTGTTGAACCACACCCGACAGTTTTTTGATTGCCGAGGTTCGTTTTTCTACGCGTACCTCAAGTTCATCATTGATACGTTTAAGATCTTCCTCTGCGTGATGACGGCGCTTAATCTCCTGTTCCAATGGTGAAAAAGCAAATTTTTCCAGAAGGACCCAGATCAGCACCCCGAATAGCCCGGCAAATGTTAACCCCAGCAATAAATATTCTCTCTTCTCGCGCTTGGCATTCGAATAAACCGCGCTCAAATCACGCTCCATAGACAAGGTCAATAATAGGCGGCCGTCGCGCATGATATTCCGATGTATTATTTTGCTATGTGATATTTTATTTCTAACGGACGATGAAAAGAATTCATAACCATTAGCCGCAGTCGCTTTGATACTTGTATCAAAACGATGCTGTTTATCCCAGTCACGCATAATATTTTCTACTTCCACAAAATCACGCTTTAGATAAACCTTTTCGATTAGCCCGGATAAAAACTCTAGTTCATGTTCCGCATCAACAATAGCGTGACTAACCATCTGATCCGTGTGACGTGACTGGAGATAAACAACCGCATAAACGCCCAGAAAAAAGAGGCCCATTGATATGGCAACGATTATGCGGCTCTTGGTAATGTAGGTAGGCTTGGGAGGCATATTAAAATGATTTTAACAAAAAGAAATTAACGCATGATTTCCCTTAGGTTGTCATAATCTTTGTCACTGACAGGCACCAATCCGCTAACGGTCTTTTTAATTGATGCAAGAATTTTACGGCCCTCGTCAGTTTTTGACATTTTGTACATCGCATCGCGAATCATAATATATTTTTTGGTAGGGACACCTTTTCCACAAACAAAAACATGTTCTGAAATGGATGGCGAAACTGCTACCTGACGCAACCCCTTCTCCTTAAATTTGAAATACACTTCTTCTTTTACCGCACCGGCATCAAATTCTCCCACCAGCACGCTTAATGCTACATTCCTGTGGTCACCCTGGAATTTATAATCGTTCAGCGAATCGATACCAACTCCTGCCTCACGCAACATAAAACGAGGCACCATATAACTCATCGTCGACTGTGGCGATCCGAATGCAAAATTTTTGCCCTTTAGCTGGCTGAGATTTTGAATATCGCTATTCTTCTGAGTAACGATGTAACCTTTAAAGAATGGCTTGCCCTTGATTTCCAGACGTGCCAGTAAGGGGTATGGGCCGTATTTATCTGTGAGCTTCACGTAACTGGCAGGGCCGACGTAGGCAAAATCAAACAGCTTATTCCCGATGTTCTCGATATGAGTCTCGTAGTCTTTGGAAACGCTTAACTCCATCGGCATATCTAATTCTCTTGAGAGGTAATCCAACAGCGGTTTAAAACGTTTCTCTAATTCAGCGGTCGGCAGGTAGGGGTGCACCCCCAGTACAAAAGGGGATTTTTCTTCATCAGCAGCCACAGCAAGGGGCGCCAACAGTATTTGCGCCATCACAACCAAGGCTAATGCCAAATATTTCATAAGTGAATATCCATGTTCACTCTAATAATGCTTCATTTTTGATTACCTATGCATCAAATATAGCCATATATGACTGAATATCACCTGGTAATCTTACCTACTCCCCATTTTCCTGGAAAACAGCTCTGCCCTACTCTGCCTTTTACCATCCAGTGATATTTTTTTGCACCAATGCAGTGAGTGCTTGAATATGATCAGCTCGATCATTGAGAGCAGGAATGTAATTAAATGTTTTACCACCAGCTTCTAAGTAGGCGTCTCTATTTTCAACACATATCTCTTCAATAGTTTCCAGACAATCTGCCGAGAATCCCGGACACACAATATCGACAGATTTAATACCATCTGCAGCCAATTCTTTTAACGTATCAATAGTATATGGCCCTAGCCACTCTTCCCGACCAAAAATAGATTGAAAGGTTAACTGCCAGCGATCTTCAGACAATTTCAGTCGTTCAGCAACTAATTTTGCGGTCTGGTGACATTGGGTGAAATAGGGGTCGCCTTCAGTAAAAAAACGTTTTGGCGTACCATGAAAAGAAAAAAGAAGCTTTTCAGATTGTTCTTTTTCACTCCATGCTTCACGAATACTGGTTGCAAGAGCTTCTATGTAATCAGGCACATCGTGGTATTGGTTGATAAAACGAAACTCAGGCAACCAACGCCATTTTTTTACCACGGCAGCAATGGCATCAAAAGTGGATGCGGTAGTGCTACAGGAGTTCTGAGGGTACAACGGAAATACTAATATGCGCTGTGCATTGGCTTCACGTAGTTTCTCCAGCGCTGAAGGAATAGAAGGATTGCCGTAACGCATCCCTAGCTCTACTACAACTGATCCAGAATTTGACAGATCCAGTTGTTGCGACAAAAGTTGTCGTAAGGCCACTAGCTGTTTTTTTGAGATACTTAGCAAGGGCGAGCCATCGTCAGTCCATATTGACTGATAAGACGCGGCCGATCGACCTGGCCGGAAACGCAAAATAAACCCATGCAATATCAACCACCATATAGGACGGGGAATCTCAACAATACGGGGGTCCCACAAAAATTCTGCCAAATAACGTCGCAACGCAGCTGTGGTGGGAGCATCGGGCGTACCCAGATTGGTAATAAGTACGCCTGTTACTATTTGACGATCCTGGCTAAATTGGTTGTTGTCAGTCATTAAATGCCGCTGTCTAATCCTGTGATAGAGCACATAGTATACCCATAAGGTTTACCGAATGAACTAAATGGCGTCCTTTTAGTCACTATCAACTTCGCAAACCATCCAGCATAAAAAATGCGATAATATGAACAATGATCATTAAATATTGAAAAACAAACTGTTCCACAGAGTTAGTAATATCATGTCAAATCAACAAATCGAACGCGGCGCTAGTCTTTTAGATTACTTAAAAGCCTGGCCATCTTATTTTTTACCACATCATGCCTTGTCCCGCGTAATGCATGCTGTTACCCGCAGTGAAATTGTCTGGTGGAAAAGCCGCTTCACTCGCTGGTTTGTCAAACAATTCAACGTTGACATGAGCCTGGCACAGGAACCAGACCTCGAGTCATACCCCAGCTTTAATGCCTTTTTTACTCGTGCTCTACGATCTGATGCACGCCCCATCAATGACGATAACAAAACTCTCACCTGCCCTGTGGATGGTTCTGTCAGTCAATTGGGTGACATTAAAGATGGACGTATTTTCCAGGCCAAAGGCCGTGACTATTCTTTGTTAGAACTATTAGGTGGAGACGTTAGAGCTGCTGAGAAATTTGAAAATGGTAAATTTGCTACCCTGTATCTTTCGCCTCGTGACTACCATCGAATCCATATCCCAGTTGATGGCAAGCTCACTGCCATGACTCATATCCCCGGCCGACTCTTTAGTGTCAGCCCTGCCACTGCTCGAGCAGTTCCCCGCCTGTTTGCCCGCAATGAACGTGTAGTTGCCTATTTTGATACTGAGGTTGGCCCTATGGCGATGGTACTGGTCGGCGCTATTTTTGTAGCTAGCATTGAAACTGTATGGGCAGGAGAAGTAACACCACCTGCCGGTAAAGAAATTCGTCACTGGAAGTATGGGCCTGATAACACTGTGCATAACTTTCAAAAAGGTGAAGAAATAGGACGCTTCAATATGGGTTCGACGGTTATCCTGCTTCACGGTGCCAATGTAATCGATTGGCTCAATGATATTAAGGCTGGCAATAGCATCCAGATGGGACAAGCCCTGGCGAAATGCCTTTAATTTACGAGCAATTTGCGACTGCCATCACCTTATAACGGCTTCAGGATGAACTATGCTTATAGCAGAGAATATTAACTGCGTGAGGTAGGACTGTGACAGATAAACCAATTCCAAAAGAACCGAAAAACGTCAGCTGCGATGTGTGCCTGACGGAAATTCCTGAGTCCGTGGCAATGAGCAGCGAGGGTGATGAGTACACGCAGCATTTTTGCGGAATCGAATGCTACGATAAATGGCGAGAAAGTGAAGAATCGTCACCTGCCGTAGAGAAAACCGAGGCAAGCAAC
>JAUVNZ010000122.1 GCA_030599435.1 Gammaproteobacteria bacterium
AAACTCGCAGCCCATAAACAGTAACTTTTTACCTGGATAGGTGAACATATACGTATACAGCAATCGCAGGTTAGCGAATTGTTGCCATTCATCACCCGGCATTTTATACAACAAAGAACTTTTGCCGTGCACAACTTCATCGTGCGAAAAAGGTAATATGAAGTTTTCGCTAAAAAGATATAACAGGCCAAAAGTTAATTGATCATGGTGGTAATGACGATGCACAGGGTCGTTGGCAATATAAATCAGCGTGTCATGCATCCAGCCCATGTTCCATTTCATACTAAAGCCAAGTCCGCCGACATTGCAGGGTCGAGTAACCTGTGGCCAGGCGGTTGATTCTTCTGCCATGATAATAGTGCCAGGGAATTCAGCATGGGTTATAGTATTTAACTCACGTAGAAACTCTATAGCTTCAATATTTTCATTTCCACCGTGCCGATTGGGTATCCAATCATCTTCTTCACGGGAATAATCAAGGTATAACATTGAAGCTACTGCATCGACACGCAACCCATCGATGTGACATTCCTCTAACCAGAACACAGCACTTGAGATCAAAAAGTTTTTAACTTCATTGCGCCCGTAGTTATATATTAGTGTGCCCCAGTCTCGATGTTCTCCACGCCGGGGATCCTCATGCTCATAAAGTGCGCTGCCATCAAAAAGGGCAAGGCCATGTTCGTCCTTTGGGAAATGAGCAGGAACCCAATCAAGTAATACACCTATACCATGCTCATGGCAGTAATTAACAAAATAACGGAAATCATCGGCTGTACCAAACCGGCTTGTAGGGGCAAAATAGCCTGTGGTCTGGTAACCCCAGGAGGCATCAAGTGGGTGCTCTGTAATGGGCAGTAGTTCGATATGTGTAAAGCCGGTGTCTTTTATATGATCAACCAGCCGATGCGCAAGTTCACGGTAGTCCAAAAATTCGCCATTATCATCACGTTGCCATGAACCAAGATGGCATTCGTAAATAGATACCGGTTCATGCAACCAGTCGAATTTTTCTCTGGCTTTCATCCATGAGCTATCCTGCCACTTATAATCGGAGGTGTTTCTGATTACAGATGCAGTACGTGGGCGTAGCTCAAATTGTTGCGCATAAGGATCAGTTTTAGATACGATTGATCCGGAATCCCGGTTACGGATTTCAAACTTGTAAAGCGTTTCATTTTCCAGGCCGGGAATGAACAACTCCCAGATACCACTGCTGCCTCGAGAACGCATGGAGTGTCGTCGTCCATCCCACTCATTAAAATCACCAACAATGCTGACCCGTGTGGCATTGGGTGCCCAGGCTGCAAATAAAATGCCATCAATGCCATCTAGGGTTTTGGGATGTGCCCCTAGAATTCTGTATATATGTAAATGTTTTCCTTCAGAATATAAATGCAAATCGTAATCATCAATCTGTGCTTTGAAACTGTAGGGATCATGGTATGAAGTAACATTATTATTGGTGTCAGTTCGTGTTAGTAAATAATGTTCACCAATTTCCTCTAGGTACTCTGAACAAATAAAAAAATCGCTATCAGAAAAACGAAGAGTGTGGATATTTTGTTCTGTTACGTTCAGCTGCTGTGTGTCAGGTGAATAAAACAGGATAAAGTTATCTTTGTGAGCTGTTTGATTACCCAGCACACTGAATGGGTCGTGATGGCGAGCATGAGCAATCTTGTCAAGATTGTCCTGCCCAACAGCCTCAAGCATAGAAACTGCCTTATCAGCCGATGATGTTTTATTTAGTGGCATTAGTGGCTATTTCCACGCTATATATTGATTCATATCACATGAGGCTTAATTCTGAGTCTATAGTTATATACATCGATAATAGATGCGCAATTATTAATATAAACAGACTTTATTAAGGTTATAACCATTTTCAGCATGGGGCACTCTTAAAGAAGGCGAATGACGCTACGAGCACAGATTTTTTGTACAATTTATAGGCATCTTACACCCATGCTTAGTGATTATTGCACTTAAAATGATTATTTTGTATGGCTTGGTTTTTACAATAACTCCATAGTAACAGTACTTACATTCTGGTTCAGATCCTGGATCTTGATAGTAAGCCACTTCTTTATGATGGTGAGGTTAGCCCGGATGAAAACAGAAAAAACGCCACGTTTTATCAGTAACCTGACCAGGAATACCCTTGCGCTAATTATGGCGGGCGGTCGCGGAGAACGCTTAAAGCAGTTAACCCAGTGGCGAACAAAACCGGCTGTGCCGTTTGGGGGAAAGTTTCGTATTATCGATTTTCCTCTTTCAAACTGTATTAACTCCGGTATACGCAGAATTGGTGTACTCACCCAGTATAAGTCACATTCCTTGATTTTACATATTCAAAGAGGATGGGGGCATTTTCGTGGTGAATTTGGTGAATTCGTAGAATTGTTACCAGCGCAACAGTGGATTAAAGAAAGTTGGTATGCCGGAACGGCTGATTCTATTTTTCAGAATCTGGATATTATTCGTTCCCACAGCCCTGAATATGTATTGGTCCTGGCAGGGGATCATATCTATAAAATGGATTACGGTGATATGCTGGCAAAGCATGCCGCAAACAAGGCAGATATCACGGTAGCTTGTATCGAAGTAGGCCTTGAAAAGGCATCTGCATTTGGAGTAATTGGGGTAGATAAAGACCTACGCATTCATAGTTTTGATGAAAAGCCGGAAAAGCCTGAACCCATGCCTGGAAAGCAGGATGAGGCTTTATGTTCGATGGGCATTTATGTATTTAACACCGAGCTGTTATTTGAATTATTGAGTCGTGATGCTGATACACCAGGCTCTAGTCACGACTTTGGAAAAGATGTTATCCCTTACGCTATAGAAAAATATTCTGTTTATGCGTATCCATTTACTAATACTAATACTGACATACAAGCGTATTGGCGTGACGTTGGTACTGTTGATGCTTTTTGGGAAGCCAACCTTGAATTGATTGGCGTGACACCTGAACTTAATTTATATGACGATGACTGGCCTATCTGGACATATCAGGAACAATTACCGCCTGCCAAGTTTATATTTGACGATCAACATAGAAGAGGTATGGCCGTTGACTCCATGGTATCTGGCGGCTGCATAATTGCAGGCGCACATGTTCGACATTCATTACTTTTTTCCAATGTCACTGTCGACAGTTATACCAAGATTGATTCTTCAGTAGTATTGCCCGATGTCACTATTGGTCAAAACTGTCGAATTATTCACGCTGTAATCGACAAGGGATGTGAAATAGCGGATGGAACCGTTATCGGAAAAGATAAGGAGGAGGATAAAAAACGCTTTTATGTTTCACCGAATGGTGTCGTCTTGGTAACACCCGATATGCTTGGGCAAGCTATTCTCAATGTCGGATAAAAGTAGCGAAGTATCCTCTTTGAATGTTGTCATCTACTGGCATATGCACCAGCCGGAATACCGTGATCTGCGTAATGGTGAATATCATTTACCATGGACCTACTTGCATACCATCAAAGATTACGTTGATATGGCGGCACATCTTGAAAATAATGCAGATGCACGAGCCATTGTTAATTTTGCTCCAGTTTTGCTAGAGCAAATCGATGACTATGCAGAACAATTGAATGATTATTTTAATCATGGCAAGGCACTGAGAGATCCACTTCTATCAGCTCTGGCTGATCCAGTTCTATTTCGCGATGATGATAAATGTACACATATTATTAAATCCTGTTTGCGTGCTAATAAACAACGGATGGTCCATCGTTTTAAAGTTTTCAATACGTTGACTGAGATGGCGGAAACGGCAATACAAAATAATGAAAAACTGAGCTACTACTCAGAGCAATATTTTACTGATTTCCTGGTTTGGTATAACCTGGCATGGATAGGTGAAACAGTTCGCAATACGGATACGCGCGTTAAAGCGTTAATGAAAAAAGCCAGACATTTCACACTACATGATCGCCATTTACTGCTTGAAGTATTTAATGAACTTATCAGCAGCGTAATTCCACGATACAGAAAACTAGCGGAGCAAGGCAGAATCGAACTCTCAATGACGCCTTATGCTCATCCGATTGTACCGCTATTGATAGACCTTAACTCCGCCACGCAGGCAATGCCGGATGTAGAGTTACCGCTCGCTAGTGAATATCCCGGCGGCATAGAAAGAAGTCGCTGGCATATGCAAAAAGGCAAGGAAGTATTCGAGCATTATTTTGGCTTTGAACCACAAGGATGCTGGCCTTCAGAAGGTTGCATTAGCACCGAAACAGTTGAATTGATTTCACAAATGGGAATTAAGTGGTTGGCCAGCGGTGAAAATGTTTTACGAAACTCAATTAAAAAGTCAGAAATTCATCCCGATGACTATATGCACCAGGCTTATCAATATCATGATACAAGGACGACCTGTTTTTTCAGAGATGACGGTTTATCAGACTTAATCGGTTTTAAATATTCTGACTGGCATGCTGATGATGCAGTAGCTAACCTCATAGAACATCTTGAATCAATTTCAGAGGATCTCAAGGATAAACCAAATGCTATCGTATCGATTATTCTCGATGGTGAAAATGCCTGGGAATATTATCCGCAAAATGGTTTTCACTTTATCAGCGCCTTGTATGAAAAACTCACTCAACACAAAGGACTAAAACTTACAACCTATAGTGAATACCTTGATTCACATGATGACAGGAAGCCATTACACGAGATCGTCGCCGGGAGTTGGGTATATGGCACATTTTCAACCTGGATTGGCGAAAAAGATAAAAATCGCGCCTGGGATATGCTGGTTGAAGCAAAGAAAGTCTATGACAGGGTAATTAATGAAGGGAAATTATCTGACAAAGAAATGAAACTTGCCGAGATGCAATTGGCAACTTGTGAAAGCTCAGACTGGTTCTGGTGGTTCGGGGAATACAATACGGCAGAATCCGTGACAGCTTTTGACGAACAATATCGTTTGCATTTAAGTAATTTGTACCAATTGTTAAATGTTGAGCCTCCTGACTACCTGTCAAAGGCATTTTCATTTGGTACAGGTCATCCCGCAATGGGAGGCACAATGTTGCCGGGACAGCACCAGTAAAAAATGACAGCTAATACTTTTCATCGCACAGTAGACAGGCAGCGGCGTGCAGGGGTCTTATTGCATCCTACTTCACTTCCCGGGCGTTTGGGTAATGGTGATATCGGCCATCAGGCATACCGGTTTATCGAGTTTCTTAATGCATGCGGGTTTAAGGTATGGCAAATGTTACCGTTAGGGCCAACCCATGATGATAAATCGCCTTACCAGTGTTTGTCTTCTCATGCGGGTAATCCTTTACTCATTAGCATTTCCTGGCTGGAGGATAAAGGCTGGCTGGACAGAGAAAAAATCAGGATGACTGAAACCGATGG
>JAUVNZ010000113.1 GCA_030599435.1 Gammaproteobacteria bacterium
CGATCAAACACCACAATGGTATCATTGAGCGAATAACCGATTACCGCCAATACTGCAGCCAACACAGTAAGATCAAACTCCAGCTGGAACAAAGCAAATGCACCTACTGTGAGTAAAACATCATGTATCAGGGCCATTACAGCACCAATGGCAAAACGATATTCGAAACGAAAGCCAACATAAACAAGAATGCAAATCAGTGCATAAATCATCGCCAGACCACCATCTTCAGCCAGCTCATCACCAACTTGTGGCCCCACAAACTCTACCCGACGCATTTCAACTGTGCCCTCATCGGCACCACGCAAGGTCGTCATCACGGTTGAACTGATATCAGCATTACTCTGGTTTTCACGTGGCGCTATGCGCACCATGATGTCTGATGCCGTTCCGAAATGCTGTACCACAGCCTCCGGGAATCCGGATGACTCAAGGTTTGATCGTACCTTGCTCAAATCTACCGCATGCGAATAACCCATCTCGATCAAGGTTCCGCCTGTAAAATCCAGTCCAAAGTTAAGCCCCCGGACTGCCATGGAGCCAATAGCGACAATAAGTAAAATAGCAGAAAAACCAACTGCTACTTTCCGTTTGCTCATAAAATCAAAGCTTGTAGGTTTTTTAAACAACTGCATGTTGTGTCCTAATAAGTTTTCTGAATTCTTGTTTTAACTTTTCGCGCTGACTTTAATATGAAAGGTCTATATTGAGAGTTTTTCGACGCTACGACCACCGTACATCAAGTTTACAATTGCACGCGTTCCCATAATGGCGGTAAACATTGAAGTTGCGATACCTATAGATAAGGTAATCGCAAATCCTTTTATAGGACCAGTGCCGAAACCGAATAGAATGAGAGCAGCAATCAGCGTAGTAATATTGGCATCAGCAATAGTTGAAAAAGCCTTGGCATAACCGGAATGTATGCCTGCTTGAGGACTAATGCCGTTTCGAATCTCTTCACGTATTCGTTCAAAAATGAGCACGTTAGCATCCACTGCCATACCCACAGTCAGGACAATACCAGCGATGCCCGGCAAAGTTAGTGTCGCCTGCAACATAGACAACACAGCAACTATCACTACAAGGTTAAATGTTAGCGCCAGGTTAGCAATCAAACCAAAACCCTTATACCAAAAAGCCATGAAGGCCAGCACCAGCACAAAACCGATAACAACGGAGGCAAAACCCTTGTCGATGTTATCCTGACCAAGACTTGGGCCAACGGTGCGCTCTTCAATAATTTCAATAGGCGCGGCCAAAGCACCAGCACGCAACAATAAAGCTAAGGTACGGGCTTCCTGTGTACTATCCAGACCAGTGATCTGAAAACGCTTGGAGAGCTGCTCCTGAATACGCGCAACATTAATGACTTCTTCCACAGTATGACGAGTTTTAACTGGCTTCCCATCAACTTCACGAGTTTCGGTTTTCTTTTCAATAAAGACCACAGCCATCAGCTTTTTGACATTATCACCCGTCACCTTGCTAAAAATACTGGCACCTTTTCCATCCAAAGTAATAAAGACCGCTGAACCACCTGTTTGCTGTTCGATGCCACTGGAAGCATCAATAATGTAATCACCCGTGAGCATTACACGCGTTTTCAACAGCGCATGACCACCTTCACGTTTCGGATAAAGCTTAAGTCCAGCCGGGATACGTCCGGTTCTTGCCGCATCAGCAGCATCATGGGTTTCATCGGCCAAACGAAATTCCAGCGTTGCCGTAGCACCAAGTATATTTTTCGCTTGAGCTGTATCCTGAACACCCGGCAACTGCACCACAATGCGGTCATCACCCTGTTGCTGAATCACTGGTTCTGCAACACCCAGTTCATTTACACGATTACGCAAAGTGGTAATATTTTGTTTTAATGCCAACTTACGCACTTCACGGCGCTCTTTCTCAGCTATCGTAGCCAGCAGATAAAAAGCACCCTCACTATCGACCTGATCAAATATTAAATCTGGATATTCTTTGTCAATCACCTGCTCCGCTTTATCGCGAGCATCAGATGTCTTAAATTTAATTTCTACTGCGCTGTTCCTGGTGCCCGCGGGAGTTTCACTGGCAAGGCGTCGACCAATTTTCGCATAACGCACTTTGCTTTCGCGCAGCAGGCCACGAAATTCACTAATGTAGCGCTCTTCTGCCTGACTTACCGCTGCTTCAACATCGACTTCCATCAGAAAGTGCACACCACCACGTAAATCTAAACCCAAATACATTGGTGCTGCATTCAACGCACGCAACCAATCGGGGGTTGTTGGTGCCAGATTCAGCGCAACGATATAAGCTCTTCCCAGAATTTCCTTAACAAGGTCTTTGGCCTGGAGTTGCTTATCCGTATCAGTAAAGCGCACCAGAATTTGTTCATTAGCCAGAGTGATGCTCTTGTATGGCACACCAGCATTGTCCAGCAACTTCTTGATTCTTTCTTGTGTTGCAATATTAATTTCCGAACCGCGGTTAGATGACACCTGTAAAGCGGGATCATTACTGTAAAGATTCGGCGTGGCATAAAGCACACTGACAACAAGCACAATGACAAGAAGAAGATACTTCCAGATAGGATACTGATTCAACATAAACGGCTACCGATTTCCTGAACGTTTGTTATTTACGGATTATTTATAATTGATATAAGTGGTTAGAACGGACAAACCCTGAAACATCACAGGTAAACTTATTCGCCCTTGAACGTACCTTTGGGTACAAGAGTCGCCACTGACTGTTTCTGAATTTTTACTTCAAGGCCATCGGCAATCTCTACGGTTAGAAAACTTTCGCCAACTTTTCTAACACGCCCTAAAAGTCCGCCGTTGGTTACTAGCTCGTCGCCTTTTGCCAGGGCTGCAACCAAATTCTTATGTTCTTTGGCTCGTTTCGCCTGAGGGCGAATCAACATGAAGTACATTAAGACAAATAGTCCGCCAAATAGAACCAGCTGCTCTATACCACCGCCCTGCTGTCCTGCCGCTGCGCCTTCTGCCATTGCATCAGATATAAAAAAACTCATGAGATTTTTTCCTGTTATTTTAAACTACTGTCAGATTGCTTTCGATTCATACGATAAAAAAGGCCGCTATTATTACACACTTGCGGCTTATTGTGACGACAGATGTGAGGATAGTTGGGCTGAATGTTATGCGCGCTGCTCGTAGAAACTGGCCACAAAATTATCCAGATTACTGGCCTCAATCGCACCTCTCAGGCCTCGCATAAGCTCCTGGTAGTAATAAAGATTGTGGATAGTATTGAGCCGAGAGCCCAAAATTTCGCCAGTTTTGTCCAAATGGCGCAAATAACTGCGGCTATAGTGCTGGCAGGTATAGCAACCACACGACTCGTCCAGCGGCCGGGTATCGTATTCATATTGGGCATTGCGGATCTTGATCACCCCCTCGCGGGTAAAAATATGGCCATTGCGAGCATTTCGGGTAGGCATCACACAATCAAACATATCTACCCCCCTTCTTACAGCCTCGACAATATCTTCCGGTTTACCTACTCCCATCAAATAGCGGGGGCTCTCTTCTGGCAATAAAGGGGCGGTATGGCTAAGGATTCGCAACATTTCCTCTTTAGGTTCACCCACCGACAATCCACCGATTGCATAACCATCAAAACCAATCTCTCTTAGCCCCGCGACAGATTCTGCTCGCAAATCTTCAAACATGCCGCCCTGAACGATGCCGAACAGAGCATTTTGATTCTTCCCTTCAAGACCAGAGTCATGAGCGTCCTTACTACGCTTACCCCAACGCAATGATAACTCCATGGATTCCCGCGTTTGTTTTTCATCGGCCGGATACGGCGTGCATTCATCAAAACACATGACGATATCCGAACCCAGTGCACGCTGAACTTCCATGGACTCCTCCGGGCCGAGGAAAACCTTGTCGCCATTCACAGGGGAAGTGAATGTCACCCCCTCTTCCGTTATTTTTCTAAGCTTGCCAAGGCTGAATACCTGGAAGCCTCCAGAGTCAGTAAGAATGGGGCCATCCCAATGCATGAAGTCGTGCAAATCACCATGAGCGGCAATGACTTCCGTTCCCGGGCGCAACATTAAATGAAAAGTATTGCCGAGTATGATTTCCGCACCGGTATCACGTAGTTCTTCTGGCGTCATTGCCTTCACTGTGCCGTAAGTACCCACGGGCATGAAGGCTGGTGTTTCTACAGTGCCCCTGTCAAAGGTCAGGCGACCACGACGCGCATGCTTATCATTTATTATGTGCTGGAATTTCATGGATGAGATTAATCTATATCAGTTACTGCTTCGCAACCGGCACTTCACATGCAGAACAACGTTTTGATTCAAATACTGACCAGACACTAGCGACAACTAGCCCGACTAAAGCGACATAAGACAATATTTCTGATACAAAAACATAAAGAGAAATGAAAAACAGTAGCACTGACACAACCACCAGCAACAATAGTGCTTTATTTTTATATCGTTTATAACTAATGATATTAGCTACAAGCATGAGTAACACAAAAACCTGTGTTGCATAAAAGAAAACGATCTCATATTTGACCAGAGCACCCAGCCCCAAAAATGTACTCAGTAATGCTAATTTTGGAAAACAAATTGGACAGAAAATTGCTGTTAATACAGCACCAAGAGATCCAAATTTTCCAGCACTGTCTTTCATGGCAATAGTAAGAACCATTTATAAAATTTTCTTAAAGCGTAATGAGCGCAGGTGAGACAAGGCAAGATTCGGCGAAAAAAGCGGAGCTTACAAATGGTCTGTCGCTACGCGACCCCGCATTTTTGAGCCGGAACTTAACGAAGTATCAGCAAGCGCAATAGCTTTAAGACATATTATCAAGGATTGCGTCTTTCACAGCTTCCATCGTAGCATCCACAGTAATCATCGGTGACGTACTTTGCTCAATAGCAGTATCGGGGTCCTTGAGGCCGTGCCCAGTTAACGTGCAAACAATTTTAGACCCTTCCGGAATTTTGTCGGACTTTATGTCACGCATAGCGCCCGCTAGTGATGTTGCCGAAGCCGGCTCACAAAATACGCCTTCTTTTTCGGCCAACAATTTTTGTGCAGCAAGAATTTCTTCATCGGTACATTCATCAAACCAGCCGCCGGATTCTTTATGCACGGCCCAGGCTTTATCCCAGCTTTGTGGATGACCAATACGAATCGCTGTAGCAACGGTTTCAGGGTTATCTACCATCTCTCCACGCATAAACGGCGCAGAGCCTGAAGCCTGATAACCCACCATTACTGGACGATTATTCACAATGCCATGTTCGTGATATTCCTTGTAACCCATCCAGTGCGCTGTAATGTTGCCAGCATTACCAACTGGCAAGCAATGAAAGTCAGGCGCCGTACCCAACTCTTCCAGTATTTCGAAAGCGGCTGTTTTCTGGCCCTGCAAACGAAATGGATTAATTGAATTTACAATCGTTACCGGCGCATGTTCAGCAACATCTTTTACAATCTGCATACCGTCATCGAAGTTGCCTTTAATCTGAATTACCACTGCGCCATGCATCATAGCCTGCGCTAATTTACCCATGGCAATTTTACCTTCTGGGATCAATACGAAAGCCGTTATACCGGCACGCGATGCGTAAGCTGCTGCCGAAGCGGATGTATTTCCGGTAGACGCACAAATAATTGCCGTGCTGCCATCTTCCACTGCTTTGGTAACCGCCATGCACATACCGCGATCTTTAAATGAACCCGTAGGATTCAG
>JAUVNZ010000223.1 GCA_030599435.1 Gammaproteobacteria bacterium
AAAGTTGAAGTTGCGGTTAGCGCAGATATTGCTGAAAAAGTGATTGAAGCAATTCGCAATGCGGCAAATACCGGAAAGATCGGCGATGGCAAAATTTTTGTTTCTACTGTTGAACAGGTTGTTCGTATTCGTACAGGTGAAACAGGCGCTGAAGCACTTTAACTTTAGCTTTTATCATATTTAATTAATTTGGAGGATCTCAACGTGGATCAAGTACTCGAATTACAATATGCGCTAGATACCTTTTATTTTCTGGTATGCGGTGCGTTAGTTATGTGGATGGCAGCTGGTTTCTCTATGTTAGAAGCCGGTCTGGTTCGTTCTAAAAATACCGCTGAAATTTTAACCAAGAACGTGGCGCTATTTGCCATTTCCTGCATCATGTATATGGTTTGTGGTTACGCTATTATGTACGGTGGCAGTTATATGCTTGACGGCATTGCCGGTGGAGAGACTTTGGTTGCTGACGCAATGGCGGCTTCTAAAGAAAATGGTTTCGGTGGCGACTCAGTTTATTCCGACGCATCTGACTTCTTCTTTCAGGTGGTTTTCGTGGCAACGGCGATGTCGATTGTTTCCGGTGCCGTGGCTGAACGTATGAAGTTATGGAGCTTTCTGTTATTTGCGGTTGTGATGACCGGTGTTATTTACCCTATGGAAGGTTCATGGACATGGAACGGCGCCGCTGTGTTTGGTTTGTATAACCTGGGTGACCTTGGTTTCTCTGACTTTGCAGGCTCAGGCATCGTCCATATGGCAGGTGCAGCCGCAGCTTTAGCTGGCGTGTTACTGCTTGGTGCTCGTAAAGGTAAATATGGTGCTGACGGTTCGGTTCATCCTATCCCCGGTGCCAACCTGCCTTTAGCGACATTAGGTACCTTCATCCTGTGGATGGGCTGGTTCGGTTTCAATGGCGGTTCAGTTTTAAAACTGGGTGATATCGCCAGTGCTAACTCTGTAGCGATGGTGTTCCTTAATACCAATGCAGCAGCAGCCGGTGGAGCAATTGCCGCTTTGATTGCTGCTCGATTATTGTTCGGTAAAGCTGATTTAACTATGTTGTTAAATGGTGCATTGGCAGGCCTGGTAGCGATTACTGCAGAACCTTCTACGCCAACTGCATTACAGGCAACGCTGTTTGGTGCAATCGGTGGTGTACTGGTTGTATTCTCAATCGTGTTCCTCGACAAGCTGAAAATTGATGATCCAGTGGGTGCTATTTCTGTCCACGGTACCTGTGGTTTTCTTGGTTTGATGCTGGTTCCGTTAACTAATGATGGCGTGAGCTTCTCTGGTCAGTTAATTGGTGCGGGCACTATCTTTGGCTGGGTATTTGGCACCAGTTTTGTTGTGTGGTTTGTACTGAAGATGATCATGGGTATCCGTGTATCTGCAGAGGAAGAGTACGAAGGCGTCGATATAGGCGAATGTGGCCTCGAAGCCTATCCTGAATTTACTAGCAAATAATAGACTCCTGCTAGTATTGTGGTTGGTCGAGCACTTCGGTGCTCGGCCTTTTTTGTTTGCTCGGCGAAGCCGGCAAACCCGTCTGTTTGAAAGAGAGCAGAATCACCCCGACTGAGGGGAAGATAATCCGACTGGCAAGGGCGTCACTGGCTAACGGTGGGGTCTGAAGGAAGCCATAGGAAGTTAGAAGTACACAGCGAAAGCGAACCTGATACGGCGGTGTTGGTGGGTAAGCGTGCAAAATAGCGCGAAGCCCGATACTCAGTCAGACCAATGACGTGTTTGAGGGTGGCATTTCTAACAGGGACCGGTGCAGTAACCGAGGAAGCCTGGCATCACCTCCAGTATTTTTTTTTTTGCTGGAAGCACAATTACAAGAAGTGATTCAAGACTTGTGTTGGTGTGAGGTGGCAGATGAACCCGTAGTAGTGATTAAGTTCCGGCCATTGAAAGCCAGTAATGGTGTGGAGGGTAAAACCGGGATGATCATCAGCATCAAGTCTGATGAGGTTGTTATGAGCCAAAAGCCATAATAATTGCGAAGGGGAGAAGTAATCTTCACGTGCATGAAAAGCATGGAGAACAGTCATGAACTCACAAGCGTTCCGACGGGAACGGACACCACAGAACGGTGAAGCAGGAATGTGGCTACTGTGATGTTGGGTTGAGTACGGGAGTAATTGATACCGCTCAGGTAGATTGCCAATAGGCTAGCACCCCTGATGTATGAATGAATATACCAGCATGATTGGTTGAAGTGACAGGCCATGCCACAAGCCAAAGGCAGAGAATGAAAGTTTATTATAGTTTGTACAGCCGCATGCTGAACCTGGATGCGTTGTACAGTGGGTACAAAAAGGTATCAAGAGCAAAAGGCGCGGCCGGAATAGATGGGCAGAGCCTGCGTGATTATGCCAAAGACCTGGATAATAATCTGACACAACTGCAACACGAGCTGCAAACAAAGCAATATCGACCACAGGCTGTTAAACGGGTAGAAATCCCTAAAGCAGACGGTGGGGTGAGGTTGCTAGGTATACCAGCAGTACGTGACCGAATAGTCCAGCAAGTGCTATTGGATATACTCCAGCCGATCTTCGACCCTGACTTTCATCCATCGAGTTATGGATACAGGCCGGGAAGAAGTTGCCATGATGCAATTAGCAAAGCGACGATATTTATACGAAAGTATAATCGCCGTTGGGTTGTTGATATGGATCTGTCCAAATGCTTTGACCGACTTGATCATGAAGTGATCATAGAGGGTGTTCAAAGCAAAGTGACGGATGGCAGCATACTGAGATTGGTTAAACTGTTTTTAAACAGTGGAGTGATGGTTGGCAAACACTGGGTAGCGAGTGAAATAGGCAGTCCGCAAGGAGGGGTAATCAGTCCGCTGCTAGCGAACATTTACCTTGATGCTTTTGATCAGGAGATGAAGCGGCGTAACCACAGGATAGTGCGTTATGCTGATGACATTCTGGTTTTATGTAAAAGCCGAGCGGCTGCAGAAAACGCGTTAAACAGTGCGACAAAGATACTGGAGAAAGACCTGAAGTTGACCGTTAACACAGAGAAGACGCACATTGCGCATAGCGATAATGGTGTAAAATTTCTGGGAGTTGAAATCGGTAGTCAATTTACACGACTACAGGAAAAGAAGCTCAACGGTTTTAAACAGAAGGTCAGGCAATTAACCAAACGGAACACGGGGCTGAACCTGATAGAGATAATCAGGCGACTGAATCCGGTATTACGTGGTTTTGCCAACTACTTCAGTATAGCCAACTGTCGCCGGGCATTCAAAGCCCTGTCAGGATGGATAAGGCGAAGACTGCGAGCTATACAGCTAAAACTGTGGAAAAAGCCAGCAAGGCTACATCGACGGTTAAAGCAACTGAATTATAAGCCACCATTTAAGTTCATTAAGATGAAGTCGTGGCGTAATTCAAATAGTCCGTTGGCGAGTTATGCCATGCCCAATAAGTGTTTTGATGAGCTTGGTTTATATTCAATTGAAGTGGTGGAAACGGGATGGCTGAAGATTACATGAGCCGTATACGAGGTCCGTACGTACGGTTCTGTGAGAGGG
>JAUVNZ010000386.1 GCA_030599435.1 Gammaproteobacteria bacterium
GATGTGCACATCAGCCTGAAATTATCTTCACCTAATAATTTTTCCAGCATTTCATAATCATTGGTCAGAGCTTCAATTAAACGCTCACGGTAGGCATTGCCGTATATGCCCATTCGAAGTTCGCTGGACGCATTTTTAGTACCGTGAACAAGTTCGATAATGCTTTGATCATCAACCATCACGTATTTTGTAAATGCATCTTGTATGTCTTTTAGACTGGGCATTACTGAGACTCTTTTTTGTTGGGGGCGTTCTTTTCAATATTAGTTTCAACATTAGCTGCTATAGAACGCATTTCACCCAGTTCGGCCATTAATTCGTCAAAAGGCGGAAAGCGGTCGTCACGTTCAATCATGGAAGAGATGGGTCCAAATCGTTTTAATGCTTCGCCAAACAATTCCCAGACGGGCTGCACAACAGGGTGATCGTGTGTATCGACCACATAATCGCCATAATCGCTGTGGCCAGAAACATGCATCTGGCGAATGCGTTCAACTGGCATGCTATCCAAAAACTCGATGGCATCAAAACCATGATTACGCGCGCACACATAGATATTATTAACATCCAGTAACATCAGACTGTCTGCACGTTCAATAACTTCGCGATAAAAATCCCACTCTGTCATTTCATCATTTTCAAAAGTGAGGTAGGTGGAGGCGTTTTCTAATAATATTTGCTGTCCTAAAAAATCCTGGACCTGTTCCAGGCGAGAGACCACATGTTTAATGGCTTCTTCGGTGCAGGGTAGGGGTAAAAGGTCGTGCAGGTTATGACCACCGTGGCTGGTCCAGCACAGATGGTCAGAAACCCACCTTGGCTCTGCATATTCGATGAGTTGTTTGAGACGTTTTAAATACTTTTTATCCAGCGGGTCAGTACCACCAATAGAAAGTGACACACCGTGCATAACAATAGGGTAGTTTTCCCTTACGCGATCAAGATAATGAATTGGCTTACCACCATCTACCATGTAGTTTTCGGTGATAATCTCAAACCAGTCCACCTCTGGCTGGTTCTCAACAATGGTGTCGTAATATTCGGGGCGTAACCCCAGGCCATAACCCAGAAAGGGATTACTGCTGGTTTCTGTATCTTCTCTTGAAGCCGAGCTCATGCGAAAGTTTTCCTGGTATTGCTATTAAAGAGAGGCAGTAAAAAAAGAGGTTGGGATCGCAAGTCTTTATACAAGACTATCACGGAAACCCAACCCCTTAGATACTCCACACTTTGGTACTACATGTCTATATGTACTACATTGCTGCTGGTTTACCGACACTACCTTCAGCTTTATCACAGGCTGCTTTAGACATTTGTAGGAAACCTTGTCCTTTACACGCTGCTTTACCTTTGCATGCATTGTTAGCTGTTTTACAGTCGTTTTGACCTTTGCATGCATTCACGCCAAAGCATTTAACTTTTCCTTCATCGCCTGCATGTACTGCAGACATTGGGGCAAAGGCGAAAAGGCTAGCGGCAGCAATCGCCATGGCGACATTCGTGGTTTTACTTGCTTTCATATTTAACTCTCCGGTTAGTGGGTAAATTTCAGCTTCCTTAAGGAGGCACAAAAATATCCCTTAGGTTTCACAAATACAACAAAAATCACAATGTAAACGTCTTACTTCTTCCTTAATGGCTATAGGCAAAGCTGTGACGATCCCTGTTTTGATGCGCAAAAAGGGGCTTTGTTACGCCCAAAAAGTAGTGATTGTGAAACTTTTGCACAATTTTGGTTAAAATATCGACTAAACCTCAAGCTCACCAGATTCATGCCCACGTAAATCACTGGCTAACCGTACGGC
>JAUVNZ010000217.1 GCA_030599435.1 Gammaproteobacteria bacterium
TCAACAAAGATGGTACTGAAGTTTGGGCATCTGTATGGAATCGTGCAGACAGTCTGGAACCTAATGGTGAAATCATCATCTTTGATGCTAAAACACTGAAAGAAAAAGCACGTGTTAAAGGTCTTTACGCTCCAACAGGTAAATTCAACGTGTATAACCGCGTTAACCACGTAACTTAATGGTTAATAAAGTTACACTGTAACAAAACGGGGCGGACATACGTTTTGTATGTCCGCCCTTTTTTTATCTAATAAATACAGGCTTATTACACCAGAGACTTTATAGAGGTCTCTTATGTAATAAACAATAACAACAGCAAAGTGAATCTAAACCATGGTCCATTCATCTAAAAATCTGGCATCCAAAAAATTCGGTTTAATGTCACGCAAGGTTCTACTTGGAACAACGCTCGGCGCTGCATTGTTTTTTATGATTATCGGCGTGATATTCTGGGGCGGTTTTAATACCGCGATGGAAGTCACCAATACCATGGACTTCTGCATTTCCTGTCACGAAATGGAAGAAAACGTTTATCAGGAATACAAAAAAACCATTCACTACACTAACCGTAGCGGCGTTCAGGCCAGCTGTTCCGATTGTCACGTACCGCGTCCGTGGATACACAAAGTGATACGCAAAATTCAGGCAAGCAGAGAGTTATTTCATAAGGCACTCGGCACTATCGACACCCCCGAAAAATTCAACGAAAAACGTTTGCACCTGGCAAAAAATGTCTGGCATGCAATGAGAACCACCGATTCACGCGAGTGTAGAAACTGCCATAATTTCGATTCGATGAAACCGGAAGACCAGAAAAAACGTGCCCGTAAACAGCATGCCAACGCCATGTTAGACGGCAATACCTGTATCGATTGCCACAAAGGCATTGCGCATAACAAAGTCCATGACAAACTCAGCGAAGAAGAGCTGGAAGAGATGTCACAACCTATTCCAGAGAACAAACGACCCATCGCGCCACAGTGGCAGGCGTTTATTGATAACGACATGAAACTGGTCGGCGAAGGCAAAGCCAAAAAAGGTAAAGCAAAATCAGCACCTGTCGCACCTGCTAAAGTTGCACCTGCGCCAGCAGCCGATAAACCTGCTGCATCACCCACAGGTTCTGGTGAAGACTTTGGCATCGACTGGAGCAGCATAGAAGCTGCGCCCATCACCCTGTTCTACCCCGGTCAGTCTTCAATGGAATGGGTAATGAAAGGCAGTGACCACGGCGGCAAACGCGCATTTATGACGGGTGACCGTTGCTTTGACTGCCATGAAGACGAAGAAGTCGATATTGGCGACCTCATTATTTCCGGTGAAAAAGTTGAACCCACACCCATCCCCGGCAAACGTGGCAGCATACTGGTTAATATTAAGGCTGCCCATGATGCAGACAACCTGTACATGCAATTCCAGTGGTCAGACGGTGAACATGCACCGATTCCCTTTGCTGACGGTGGCAAGATGGATGCAGAAAACCAGATCAAACTGGCCATTATGCTGACCACAGACAGTGAAGACGACCCTGAAGTGGAATATGCAGAACGTTCCGGCTGCTGGCAGTCATGCCATCACGATGTCAATTACATGCCGCATCAGCCCGACGATGCAGCACTAAGCGGGCCATTATCCAAACGACTGGATCTGAGCGATGGCTTCACCAAGTACCTGAAAGAAAGCCGTACCGAAATTGAAATCGCAGGCAAAGACGGCAAGAAACGCGGAGGCTGGGACAAGCTGAAAAGTGAAAGCGAAATCCAGACCTTACTGGAGAACGGTAGCTTCATGGATCTACTGCGCTACAAATCCGGTACCGGTGAATCTGAAGACGGTTACATTCTTGCTGAACGTGTGATGACAGGCGGACAGGGCGTAGAATTCACCGGCGAGCTAAAAGACGGCATCTGGACAGTTGAGATGAAGCGCAAACTTACTTCAGACCAACCAGGTGATATCAGCATGGCGCTTGATCAATGGTACAACATTGGTTTTGCCATTCATGATGATTACAGTAATAGTCGTTTCCATCATGTATCACTTGGCTTGAAACTGGGCTTTGATGATGAAGATGCAGAGATTAATGCTGTAGCTAAATAAACTCTGGCTAAATAAGATAAAACTGACACAAAAAAATGGGTCGCAGGCTAACTACCTTGCGGCCTTTTTTTGTATACTGTAGCTTCATTAGCGTCCGGTTAAACCTGAACGCAAATCGCGGAATGAAAAAAATCCGCTCCTACGGATTTAGCGCTCACTTGTAGGAGCGGATTTTTTTCATTCCGCGATTAATGGTTAAATATAAACACCAAATATATTGAGGATAGAATAATGAAATGGCTATCACTGTTACTGACTTTTACACTGACAGCTTTCAACTCTGATGCATTTGCCGGTGGTGATAACCCGCAGGTAATCATTAAAGATTTCAAATTCATCCCACAGGAAATCAGCATCAAGCGTGGGCAGACAATAACCTGGGATAATCGTGAAAAACGCCAGTATCATAGTGTCTGGTTCGAAGCCCTGGGTGAGGAAGAACCAGATTATTTTTTTCCCGATGAAAGCTATCAGCGCGAGTTTAAACAAACGGGTTCCTTCCCCTACCGTTGCGGTCCACACCCTGAAATGACAGGCACAGTACACGTAACAGAATAATGTAGGTGCGAATTTATTCGCACAAGGCCCCTACATAAGCTGTGATGTGCGAATAAATTCGCACATACAAAAACGACACGAAAAATCTCAAAGAAAATATATTCATGCCAAACACTAATTTATTAAAAACTGCTTTATTCAGTCTTTTACTCACCATAACAAATTCATCGTACGCACTATCCTCACCCGCGCTGGACACTGTGAAGCTCTACCACGATAACTGTGCAGAATGTCACAATGAACATCGTCTTGGCGGCATGGGTCCGGCGCTGCTGCCAGAAAACCTGAAACGCCTGCGCAAGAAAGCCGCCATTGAAGTCATCAAAAATGGTCGTGTAGCAACACAAATGCCTGCCTTTAAAGAAAAACTAAATAACGAACAAATCCAGTTACTGGTTGATTATGTATACACCCCCTTAAAAGAAACACCGGTCTGGGGTTTAGATGAAATAAAAGCCAGCCAGATCATCCATAACAAAGAAGAAGACTTACCCAACAAACCGGTTTTTGAAGTGGACGATCTGCTCAACCTGTTTCTGGTTGTGGAACTGGGTGATCATCACGTCACCCTGCTCGATGGTGATAAACTCGAACCCATCCACCGTTTTAAATCACGTTTTGCCCTGCACGGTGGTCCCAAGTATTCACCGGATGGCCGCTTTGTTTATTTTGCTTCGCGTGACGGCTGGATAAGCAAGTACGACATCTATAATCTGAAACTGGTCGCCGAAATCCGCGCCGGTATCAATACACGTAACCAGGCAGTCTCTGCTGATGGCCGTTATGTGATGATTGCCAACTATCTACCACATACACTGGTATTGTTAGATGCAAAAGATCTGAGCCCGATCAAACTCTACGATGTTAAGGACAGCACCGGCAAAACATCCCGTGTCAGTGCGGTTTACACTGCACCGCCACGCAACAGCTTTGTTGCTGCACTCAAAGACATACCTGAATTATGGGA
>JAUVNZ010000027.1 GCA_030599435.1 Gammaproteobacteria bacterium
CATTAATCCTCATAGCGAAGAATTATCGTTAGGATCTATTTAACAATAGATACAATGTTAATTGGCTTACCTTTTGTTTCAATTTTATAAGAGTCTGATGGTGAACATGTGCCTTTAATAAAATTAAACGCCTGTCGTGAGCTCCACTCTAAAGAAATCTCATAGTCCTTATTAGTCGGAATAGGGAAATAACTGGCATTTGACTCATCCTGCGCCTCGCCTGTAATGGACTGGGTGATATTCTTTGTTAAAAGTGATGTAAAAAGTTCGGCACCTTTTTTTGCTAAAGAGGTTTCTAAATCGTATCGGGTAGCACCATCTTTAAATGAAAATATTCTCTGGCTAACGACAGGTCCTGCATCCATGTGTGATGTAACCATATGTAGGCTTACACCCGTTTGTGATTCGTTGTTATGAAGTTGCCAGAATAATGGGTCTGGGCCTCGGTATTGGGGTAATAAGGATGGGTGAATATTCAGGCAACCGAGATCTGGCCAACGTATAAAATATTCTGACAGACGGAAGGGAAAGCAGGCGACGAGAATGAAGTCTGGTTTTATAAATTTTTGACTGTTGAGCGAGTCAAGTTCGGCCTGGTTCATAATATGTTGCACTGGAATACCTTGCTGGTGCGCGAGTGAATCGAGCATTTCTTCCTTTACAGGTTGGCTAACTGGCAACGATTTATCCGGTAATAACGCAGGGGCGGAGCTGGCGCAGAATACCCGAGAAATCGAGACTCCTTCCTGTATTAGATGGTTAAAAATGGTGGCCGAAAATATCCCCCGATTTCCGAAAAAACAGATATTGATCGTTGGCTTGTTTGTATCCATAAAATCAGCAGTTTCGTGAGGCCCAGTTTTTAGTATGCGTGATAAGGGGTTGATTTTACGGGTTTTTTGGTGGTTTACGTAGCTATAACAGTAATAAAGGCATAAATTTTTATATTAAAAAATAGCGTAAAACAGTCAGAAATTCTGCTAAAGTTAAACATGTATATAAAGTATTTGTTTGAATATGGTGACAGTTATGGGTGTGTGGAGCCATAAATAATAAGAAATAAGATAGGGGAGAACAGACATGGGAGTAACTGCAAGTTTGGTAGACGATGGGTTCGTTATACCCACGCAAATATTGCTCGATGGTTTAGGGCCCGGCTGTTTTGTACAAAAAATAGAATCTAGTGGGGCCTCTTACTGGGTTGAAATTACATCTATTGGTAACTCAGGTTATGAATGTATTGCCCATCCTTCATTTATAATGAGCACTGAAGAGAGTGTTGTATCAGAGGGTGACCTGGTCACGGTGAAGCATGAACAAATTACAGCCCTGGGCTGCGATAGATATTGTTTTTGTTGAACCTTTTTGTTAAACCCAGAATCCGAGCAATATCTTAATCATTAACATCATTTTATCTGTCAACGGTTAGTTGATTTTAGTTTTGATGAGTAATGCATTGACATTGAGTTTTAGTGAATGTTGTTGGCAGTCTTCTGTTTTTGGAATATCTTAATATTCAGTTAGATATTTTTTTAGCCTTTATTGGCCAGAACCGCTTAAAATATCCCACCTAGTTTTATTTAATATTTACAGCTATCGTAAATGATTAACCACTCTATAATTTTAAGGATTCAATAATTGTACCGCATTGCAGAACAACGACTCGCGGCATTAATTAATAGCAGGCATGATGCTCTTTTGGCATCTAGTCAGGTAGGCCTTGAAAAAGAAAGCCTAAGAGTAAGTCTTGATGGTTCCCTAAGTCAGACCCCACACCCTCATAGTCTGGGATCTCCTCTTACGCACCCCTATATCACTACAGATTATTCGGAGGCGATGGCTGAGTTCATAACACCACCAACCGATAATATACATGAAGCATTGGTTTTGCTGCGTGACACCCAAAGGTTTGTCTACGGAGAGCTAGATAATGAATTGTTATGGGCCACTAGTATGCCTTGTGTGGTTGCAGGCGAAACCAGTATACCCATAGCTAATTACGGCAGTTCCAATGCGGGAATGATGAAAACAGTTTACCGGCGTGGACTTGGCCATCGCTATGGTCGTGTAATGCAGGTTATATCTGGTCTGCACTATAATTATTCTTTTCCTGAAAATTTTTGGCCTGTTTTCCAGGATATCGAACAAAACAGTGAAAATTTACAGGATTTTATTTCAGATTCTTACTTTGGGTTGATTCGCAATTTACAGCGATTTGGCTGGTTGGTGCCATATTTATTTGGAGCTTCGCCAGCCGTTTGTAAATCGTTTATAGGCGGCGAGCAAAGTTCCTTAAAATCCTTTAATGAAAATACTTATTACCAGCCCTTTGCCACTTCATTACGTATGGGTGATATTGGGTATCAAAATAATCAGGAGGCCAACAGTGGTATTAAGGCCAATTATGACAACCTGGATTCTTATGTAGATAGTTTAGCAAGTGCAATAAATACACCGTACGAAGCATATGAAAAGATAGGGGTTGTTGTAGATGGTCAATATGAACAGTTAAATGCCAATATCCTGCAAATAGAAAATGAATATTACAGTACTATCAGACCCAAGCAGTTGGTGAGGGATTTCGAAAAACCAATTCATGCATTAAAACACCGAGGAGTAAGTTACGTTGAATTACGATCTCTGGATGTAAATGCCTTTGATCCTCTTGGGATCAACGAAGAACAACTGTATTTTCTGGAAGCTTTCCTGGTATTTTGCCAGTTGCATAGTAGTCCTGCTATTAATTCTGTAGAGCGGGTTCATATTGATCAAAATGAACTCGCTGCTGCTCACAGAGGACGTGACCCTCATCTTTATTTGTATCGAAACGGTAAAAAAATATTATTAAAAGAGTGGGCGACTGAAATTTTTTCAGCAATGGAAGGTGTATGTGAATTTCTTGACGCAGGCAGCGGCAATTCTTTATATAGTGAGGCACTTGCCGCACAAATGGAAAAGGTGAGAGATCCAGATAAAACGCCTTCGGCACGAATGTTGTCAGAAATGAGCGAGACTGGAGAAGGTTTTTTTGCTTTTGCCTTACGAATGTCAAAACAACATCAGCAATATTTTTCTGAATGTGTCCTGTCGCCAGAATTGAAAAAGAATTTTATCGAAATGGCTCGGAATTCATGGAAACGTAAAGAAGAGCTTGAAAGTGAAGAAAATGAATCATTTGAGGCCTATCTGGAGCGATATTTCAATCAAAAGTTGTAATTTTGTGCCTAACATTTGTCACAAACCCCTCACTTCTGCGACTAGTATGATATCAATAATGACAATACCGGCTTATATATAGAAAAAACGTAGACATTCTTCCTGGCCGTAAGGAAATTAAATTTGATTCATATTATGAAATCCCTAAGTAACTTTTCTTTAAAAGGCCTGCTGAATAAACAGGGCATGTCCTGGTTGATGGCAGTTATCCTGGTGTTATTTGTTAGCCAGGTTTATGCGATGAATATTTTGAAGGATTTTGATGGCGGATTTCATAGTCTTGATGAATATACGGGACAGGGGAAATGGGCGGTGGTGATGATCTGGGCTTCCGATTGTCATGCCTGTAATCAAGAAGCTAAAAACTACGTTAAATTTAATAAAGATCACAAGGATAAAGATGCCTTTATCCTGGGCATATCAACAGATGGACGCGAAAAAAAGGTCGAAGCTGAAAAATTTATAGAACGCCATGGTGTGGACTTTAAGAACCTTATAGATGAACCAGGGAATGTCGCCAGATTGTACAGCAGCCTAACGGGCCAGCCTTTTGTAGGAACACCAACTTTTTTACTATTTTCGCCTGCCGGAGAATTGCGGGCGGCGCAGGTTGGGGCAGTTCCCACTGAGATCATCGAGTCATTTATAGCAAAAGAAACAGCGGCGGCAGAAAAGGCAGCAGCCCTGCCTTAATGTAAAGTACATTAGCTGGAATATTGAGCCTGACTATTCCCCAGCGTCTTCAGTAATACCGGTCGGTTTGCCATCCAGGCTGGTCTTGTTCTTTTCCAGCCAATAATCATTTATGCCGCTATCACCTCTCTTTTCAGCCCAGTTATTCAGCTGGTGACGCTCTTCTCTATAGTCAAAATAGGGAACGCCCATGCCGCAGGAAGTCACAACTAACTCTATTGCAAGTTCAAAAATTTGCCGTGCGCCAGGGTTTTTAGGAAATTTTTGAATACAATTTTCCCATTCGTTGTCACGAGGATGTATAGCCCGTGCTTTTCCATATAATCTAAGAATAATAGGCTTGCCTTCAAAGGCACAGAACATGATAGTCATGCGACCATCCTCGAGCACATGAGCAGCGGTTTCATTACCACTACCCGTCATGTTTAACCATAAGGCAGTATTATCATTTGTTATACGAAAACTATCCATACCCTTGGGTGACAGGTTAATTTTACTTTCACTATCAGCAGTAGCGACAAAAAATATTTTTTGTTCAGCAATAAAACTTTTATGATCTTTTGAAAGTGAAGAAAATTGTTTAGCCATGAATTAACCTTTACATATAAGAGAAATTTATCCGAGGTTAATTTTTTCAGCGACTTCAAAATAATGCAAACTAAATAAGTTTTTTTCGTCCGTCCAGACGCGCCGAGCTTTAAACCCTGCTTTCGAAGCGAGTTCCTGAAATTCATCTATATGATATTTGTATGAATTTTCAGTATGGATAGTTTCTCCTTTATCGAAATGGAAATATTCTGAATCGATAAGAACAGATTGCGGACGATTGCTCACAAGGTGCATTTCGATACGGCCTTTTTGCTCGTTGTAAAAGGCATGGTGTGAAAAATCGTCTATATTAAAATTTGCTCCGAGCTCACGATTTATTCGTGTCAGTAAATTAAGATTAAATTCTGCTGTCGCGCCATCTGTATCATTGTAAGCGGCGTGTAAAGTAGATGGATCTTTTTTGAGGTCGACACCGATAAGCAGGCCACCATTGTGGCCAAGCATTTTTGCCATATTGCATAAAAACTTTCTTGCCTGTGTCTTTTCAAAATTACCAATGCTAGAGCCAGGGAAAAACGCGATTTTTCTTATTTTACTGTTAACGGTCGTATCTGCAGAGTGGCCAGAATTATTTTCTACAAAAGATAGGTCGATAGGGGCTGTGTAATCGACGCAAGCGGCATGCACATCGAGCCATGTAAACTCATCGGCAAGTTCCTGTGCAACCATTGCCAGGTAATCACGAGAGATATCCATGGGCAGATAAGTTTGTGGCTTTAGTTTATCCAGTAAAATACGAACCTTCTGACTGCTGCCGCTTCCTGGCTCCACTAACAAGCAGTCTGTTCCTATTAGTTCAGCAATTTCTGCATTATGTCTTTTTAGTAATTTAGTTTCCGTACGGGTAACGTAGTATTCATCGGTTTCACAAATATCATCAAAAATATGTGAGCCACGCTTATCGTAGAAAAACTTGGGTGGTATGCAACGCCGTTTTTGATTTAATCCATTAATAACTTCTTCAGCGAAGGAAGCTAACTGAGGATTGTTATCGGTAAACTGGATTTCGTTAATTTGAATTTGTGCTTCCGGTTGCATTTGTGTCATTACACATCCTTTGCAAGCCTAAAACCGCTAAATTGCCAACGATCATTTGGATAAAAAAAGTTTCGATAGGTAGGGCGAATATGGTTTTCAGGTGTTAGACATGAGCCACCTCTAAGAACCATTTGATTGCTCATGAATTTGCCATTGTATTCACCAGAAAAATCACCAAAAGCGCTATCTTCCTGACGGTATCCGGGATACGCGGAATATGGGCTTTGTGTCCATTCCCAGACATCACCATAAATCTGTTCTATCCGACTGGAGCGCCCGCTCTGTAGTGTGCCTACTGGCTGCAGGTAGCCGGACTCTCGTAAATTACCTTCTATGGGTTCAGGTCTGGCAGCGATTTCCCATTCAGCTTCAGTTGGTAGTCGTTTACCACACCAGCGGGCAAAGGCATCGGCTTCGTAGAAGCTAACATGACAAACGGGTGCGTTGGCATCAATCGCCTGCATACCACTCAGAGTCATATACTCCCAGTCACACTCTTTTTTCTCCCAATACAGCGGGCTAGTCCAGTTGTGTTCACAGACAATTTTCCAGGCATCACTTAGCCATAAGCGTGCGTCGCTATAGCCACCGTCCTCTATAAAAGAAAGCATTTCACTATTGGTCACTAACCGGGAGCTCAGTGAAAAGTTTTTAATATAAGTTTGATGTTCGGGGCCTTCGTTGTCATAGCTAAAGTCATAAAAAAAGGAATCATTGTTATGTTCGAAAGAGTGACCGATAGAAACAAGTCCACTCTGGTAATCAAGCCACTGATAATCACTGGCATGACCAACCTTTTGTGGCAGTTTGCGATATTGAGGGCGTAATGGGTTGCTGGCAAATATATGTTTAATATCAGTGAGCATTAATTCCTGGTGTTGTTGTTCATGGTTAATGCCGAGGGTGGTGCGGTTGGTTATTTCATTCCAGTATTTTTCGTCAATTTCAAAAATCAATTTTTCCATTTGTTCATTGACGTAACTTCTATACAAATAAACTTCCGCTACTGTGGGTCGTGACAGAAGGCCACGTTGGGGACGGGGATGATAATACCCCACGGTGTTGTAATAAGAATTAAATAGTTGGGCGAACTGTGGGTGATATTCACGGTAATTTTTCAGGAATGGTTTTAGTAAAAAAGTTTCAAAAAACCAGCTGGTATGAGCCAGGTGCCATTTGGGCGGGCTGACGTCCGGCATGGTTTGAATGCCATAGTCTTCAACTTCAAGTGGTTCGCAGATATCTTCGGAATCCAAACGAACGGTTGAAAATTTCTGAAACAGGTGGTGACGTGGAGAGAGAGTGCTCCCAGCATTGGTTGAGCTTAGCGAACTATTCTGTGCCATAGCGTCCTTCCCTGATATTCTTTCCTTACATACAGGCTATTCTATCGAAGCGAAGTTTAGAATCAACGTGTCGTTCAGTGCTTATTTACCGCGCTTACTTGCTGTGATTGAGCACCACAAAGCTGTATGAATAACCGTTTTTTTCGTCTGCTTCATGGTCTAAACGCTCGGTTTGGCTCCATTGGCTGGTATCAAACTCCGGAAACCAGGCATCTCCCTCGAGATCGGCATGAATAAGAGTCATATACAGTCGATCTGCCAGCGGCAATGCCTGCTTATAAAGAGACATGCCACCGATGATCATCACTTCTTCCACCCCATTTACTGCGCTTAGTGCAGTTTCTAAAGAGTTATAAACCTCAATGTCTTCAGAATTTGTGTTTGCAATGTAGTCAGTATCACGACTGATAATAATGTTACGCCGACCGGGCAGGGCTTTGGCGCCAAATGACTCAAAAGTGAGTCGGCCCATAATGATGGGTTTTCCCAGGGTATTTTTCCGAAACCATTGCATGTCGGCGGGTAGCTTCCAGGGCAGACGATTTTCGATGCCAATGACTCGGTTATCAGCCATGGCCCAGATGAGTGAGAGAATCATCTATACAGCCACTGGTGCCTTGATGTGTTCATGTGACTCATAACCCATTAGCTCGAAGTCATCAAAGGTGAAATCAAACAGATTATTGATATCCGGATTTAACTTCATGGTGGGCAGGGGCAGTGTTTCACGAGAAAGCTGTAGTTCGGTTTGTTCCAGATGGTTGGAGTAAAGATGGGCATCACCCAGCGTGTGTATAAATTCACCCGGTTCAAGCCCTGTAACCTGCGCCATCATCATGTTTAACAATGCGTAAGAGGCAATATTAAAAGGTACACCAAGAAATATATCGGCACTGCGTTGGTAGAGTTGGCAACTAAGCTTGCCGTCAGCAACATAAAATTGAAAAAAGGCATGGCAGGGAGGTAAGGCCATATTTTCTATTTCGCCTACATTCCATGCAGATACAATCAGTCGCCGCGAATCTGGTGTGTTTTTAATTTGGTCAATGACTTGTGATATTTGATCAATGTGCTGACCGTTAGCTGTGGGCCATGAGCGCCATTGTGAGCCGTAAACAGGGCCAAGGTTGCCATCTTCGTCTGCCCATTCATCCCAAATTTTGACGCCATTGTCTTTGAGATAACCGATATTGGTTTCGCCTTTCAAAAACCATAACAGCTCGTGAATAATAGAACGCAGGTGTAATTTTTTGGTGGTAATGACCGGAAAACCTTCAGCCAGGTCAAAACGCATCTGGTATCCAAACACACTTTTTGTTCCGGTACCGGTACGATCAGTTTTGACCGTGCCATTTTCATAAACGTGGCGCATTAAATCCAGATACTGCTTCATTACTCGTTAACCTCTTGTATGTTAGGGCTCATATTTAGGGCTATGGCTGTGATGTTTTTTGATGTTTGTTATTTCGATAAGCCAGTATTAACAATGTAACACCAAGGATTATCAGCGGCATGGATAAAAGCTGTCCCATGGTTAACCAGTTGAATGCCATAAAACCCATATGTTCATCAGGTTGACGGAAAAATTCAACTAAAAAACGGAAGCTTCCATACCCTAAACAAAATACGCCCGACACTGCCATACGTGGACGCGCCCTGGCTGAATAAAACCAGACAATAAAAAACAGGAGAACGCCTTCGAGCAACATTTCATACAGCTGCGAGGGGTGGCGAGGCAGGGGGCCGCCAGTGGGGAAAACCATGCCCAGTGGACTATCGGTAACACGTCCCCACAATTCGCCATTAATGAAATTGGCAAAGCGCACGGCTGCAATACCTGTCGGTACCAGCGGAGTGATGAAATCGGTGGTCTCAAAAAAGCTTTTTTTGTATTTGCGGCCAAATAGCCACATGGCTATGGCTACGCCTAACATGCCCCCGTGGTAGGACATGCCCCCTTCCCAGACTCGGAAGATAGAGACTGGATCAGAGATAAAGCCGTTCATGCCGTAAAACAGGGTGTAGCCTAGTCGACCGCCTAACACGGTGCCCAGGGCACCATAGAAAACGACGTCTGATATTTGTTCGGTGCTCCAGCCTGAGCCCGGTTTGTTGGCGCGGCGTGTGCCCAGCCAGAATGCGGCCCCAAAGGCGATCAGATACATCACGCCGTACCAGTGTATTTTCAGAGGGCCCAGGCTCAGGGCAACGGGGTCAATATTCGGGAATGTAAGCATGGATCAGAATCTTATCATGCAGCGCAGAGCGGTGCTCCCATCGATTTTTACTACTAGATTAAACGAGCGAGTTAATATGGCCTTTGTTGGCGGAAATGGAATCAAGAAATAGTTGTGGAAATTCAGGAACCACTGAGTTTTGCACAGACTCGCGTTTGGAAAGAATGATAGCCCAGGCTTGTATTTTAGGCAGGCCATCCAGTAGATCCAGATGGAAGTGTTTATGGAGTAATTGCAGTCGCATAAGTATGGGCGCAAAGGTGACGTCGACTAGTGAAAAAGATTCGCCGTTGTAGAATGGCCCTGGGGATGATTTTTCTTCTACGCGTGCAAGTTCTTTTTTTATCTTAGTGCAGTGCTTCTCAAAGTCATCGGCATTTTTTTCTGTGATGATGGCATGTATATCCATGTTGAGGTTACTGCCAAATTCAATACAGGCACGATTCTGTGCTTTTATAAATGCATCAGTCGGAAGTAGTGAAGGCGGGTGGGTTTCATCAAGGAATTCGTTGATAACTGCTGATTCAAATAAAACTGTATCGCCGTAACGCAATACTGGTACTTTACCAAAAGGTGAAATCTTTAAAAACCAGTCAGGTGGGTTATTAATGTCGATATAGGTGATATCGAAGTCTATACCTTTTTCTAATAGAGTAATGACTGATCGTTGTACGAAGGGGCAAATTTTGAAGCTGATGAGTTCGGGTTTCATGGTATTTCTACTATTTATAAAATTTATGCATAGTGCTCAATGAAGGAATTGTACGGGCACCTGTTGTTGGTAATCTTCGTCGAAAACAAGCTCTATAGAGATTTCGTTACTGTTGTCAATAGAGTTGCCACTAACAGTGCCACCATTCTCACTTGAAGATTGTGTGATTTTTACCTGTTTTAAATCGGGCAAAATTTTTGCCAGATAAGAACATAAAGCCGCGGCTGCTGATTCCTGATCGTTTAGAATAGCGTCTGCCAGGTTACCCGCAACAAATTGTGCGCGTTGATTGATGTCAGGATTTGAGATCAGCTTATTATCAACCTGGATGCCTTCATCCATCTGTGTATCCATTTTCCCCAGATACAGTGCCTGGTGAGGTGGCAGCTGCTTGTCTCGGTTATATTCTAATTGTGCAACGCCGTTGAGTAAGACAGCTAAAATATTGTTCATTTGTTTTTCCATTAAATCGGCCCGATTAATCCGACAAAGTTAAAAATGGTTTTGTAGAAACATAAATTATAAAACCAACAAAAATAAGATAAGCAGCAAATCGAAATGGATTTTCTTTAAAAGCATCCAGAAGTGTTTTGTGACCACCTGAATTTTTAAGTTCTTCATAGTGATGTCGTTGAGATATGCCACGTTCAGTTTGATACTTTTCAATGAGTGTTTGCGCTCTTTCTAGCTGTTCTTTATTTTTTAGCCAAATAGCGGCAGTTGAAATTCCCCAGTTACCCGCAGAGGTTTCATAAAACTCAAAATCATTTTCATTTAATAGTTCACGAATATCTTCTGCTTCATCTTCTGGAACATTACGTAAGCGAAATAAAAGAACAGACATGTTGGTTATTTAAAAATATATAAATTAGACATTAGTTCAAAAGTACTCGAGCAAAAAATGCTTTCAGGTAATCGGTCTCAGGGATAGCAGGGTGTACAGGATGATCTGGCCCCTGGTGACCCTGCTCGATGATTTGTGCATTGCGGTCAACATGTCGGCTGGATTTTAATATTATATCACGTAGCTGATCCGAACCAAGGTGGTACGAACAGGAAGCACTGATGAGATAACCTCCCTTGTTGAGCACCTGCATGGCCATTTGATTGATGCGTCGATAGGCATTCAGACCTTCTTTAAAATCTTTTTTACGTTTTATGAATGCGGGTGGGTCCACGATAACCACGTCAAAGTGCTCTCGCTCCTGACGTAAACTTTTTAACGCTTCAAATGCATCGCCCTGTACACTGGCCAGCTTATCTTCTTTGTTATTTAATGAAGCATTATGATGAATTTTATCGATTGCAGATTGTGATGCATCTATGCACATCACATCATCAGCGCCCGCAGTAAGAGCCTGTATGCCCCATCCACCGATATAACTAAAAACATCCAGTACACGCTTATCTTTTACATAGTGTTGCATGCGCGCGCGATTCATGCGGTGGTCGTAGAACCAGCCAGTTTTTTGTCCGCTCAAAACATCAATTTCGAATTTGGTATTATTTTCTTCAACGAAGACAGAATCTGGAAGTTCTCCCAAAGCTGTTTCAACGTAACTGTTCAGTTGCTCTATCTTGCGCGATGGGCTGTCGTTACGAAGCACGATGGTTTTGGGTTTAATAATTTTTTCAAGCGCTTCAACAATGGCCTGTTTTTGTTGTTCCATACCGGCAGTGGTGATTTGTACTACCAGTACATCGTTATATCGATCAATAATCAGACCGGGAAGATTATCTCCCTCGCCATGTATTAGTCTGTAATAGGGTAAATCAAATAATTGCTCCCGCAACGACAGGGCGATATTGAGGCGGTGTTTGATGAGTGATTTATCCAGCGCGTATTTTGGGTCG
>JAUVNZ010000213.1 GCA_030599435.1 Gammaproteobacteria bacterium
ATTGATACGCAATGAAACCGGTGCTCTTCGACCGAGCTCACCAGCAATTTCATTAAGACGATCCAGCTCAGCCAGAGACTCCACATTAAAACAGCGAATACCCAATTCCAGCGCGCGGCGCATTTCCTGTGCATTTTTTCCTACGCCGGAAAAAACCACTTTTGAGGCATCCCCACCGGCAGCGACCACCCGTTCCAGTTCTCCACCCGATACAATATCGAAACCTGATCCCAGCTGAGCCAGCACGTTGAGCACAGCAAGGCTGGAATTGGCTTTAACGGCATAACAAATCAGGTGGTCGTGCCCACTAAATACAGAATCAAATGCATTCCAGTGCCGCTCCAGGGTGGCACGTGAGTAGACATAACACGGCGTGCCCACTTCCTCGGCAATGCGCGTAACATCTACGCCCTCAGCAAACAAGCGTCCGCCCCGGTGTTTAAAATGGTTCATGGTGTGGGCTCGTTTTTAATAGGTGATGCTGATGGCTCTTTTTGGGCTTCAGTTCCTTTATTCGCTGATGGCTCTGGTTGATACAAGTCACCTTTTTGCCCACACGCAGATAAAGCGCTGCCCGTGCCCAGCACAGCAATAACCAGCCAAAGTAGATATTGTGCCCAACAGCTTTTCATGAATAATCTCCAATCTTGGTAAGTTATTATCTCTTAAATATAAGCTGCAACCAACAAGAAACACACTTGCCTAATATTACCTATATAGAGTGACCAGAAAAGAGCGTGCAGGATATCTCCAGGGAGAAAAAGCAGTGGAAGAAAGTGAATTTAACCAGAAAGTAGACGATATCCTTGTGGCCATTGAGGATGCCCTGGATGACTGTGATGCTGATCTGGACTGGGATCTCGCTGGCGGCATTCTCACTATAGAATGTGCGAATGGTTCACAGGTTATTGTGAACCGCCAGGGCCCAACTCAACAGATCTGGGTCGCTTCACGAGGCGGCGGTTTTCATTTCGACTTTTGTGAACGAGAGGGTGTTGAAAATGATTGCTGGCTTCAAGATGACCTGGAGCTATTCACACATCTAAACCAGGCATTAAGTGAACAATCAGGCGAAAACGTTAAACTTCGCTAACAAATTAGAGCCCGTAACCCGTAATAAAAAAACCGATCATGACTGAATCAGCCACTGAATTAGAAACAATAGAAATAGAAACCTCTGCAGAACCTACAGCCACTGTTATTTGGTTACATGGACTGGGCGCTGATGGTAACGACTTTGTTCCTGTTGTGCCAGAGTTAAAACTACCAAACGATTTCGGTATCCGTTTTATTTTTCCTAATGCACCCCATCAACCCGTGAGCTGTAATGGGGGGTTATGTTATGCGATCCTGGTACGACATATATTCTTTAAACGATTTCGAAAAGGAAGATAAAGTCGGCCTGGTAAAATCACAGCAATCTACAAATTCGTTAATACAGCTTGAAATAGAACGAGGCATAAACCCAGACCGAATTATTTTGATGGGTTTTTCACAAGGTGGTGCTGTCGCTTTATACACTGGTCTCCGTTACCCCCAATCTTTGGCTGGAATAGGTGCATTATCAACTTACCTTCCGCTTCGTGATGAGTTGGCAAAGGAAAAACATAATGCTAATGCGGACGTTCCAATTTTTATGGCCCATGGCACGCACGATCCGGTCGTCCGTTATGAGTTTGGAGATTCATCCTGCAAACTGCTACCACAACTTGGCTACTCTATTAACTGGAATAGTTATCCTATGGAACATAATGTGTGTACTGAGGAAATAAATGATATTTCCACCTGGATATCAGAATGCCTGACCGACTGATTTTTTCTTATTTACCTTTTCTCATTAATCAACTTCTCATAAAGCAGTGATTTTGAGCAGTTCCACTCAATTTCTTTAAGCTTATAGCTGCCCCGTTTTAATCACTCGAATCACCCGGTTAGTCATTCAAAAATCCCTGTCTTTTAAGCATTAAATCACCCTTTTTAGGCTAAAGTTTTTAGCCCCAAACCCGCTGATAAGGGTATGAAAAGACAGATAAATTTACCCTCGGGTAAACATCCTCTGAAAAATCAAGTAGTTAAATTTCCTGGCGACAAAAAATCGACGTCTAACAAACCTATTAATGCGTCATCAGGCCAGCTATTAACCTGGCCTGAATCAGAACTGATGAATAACGTGGAGAATTTGAACATGTACACACCCGGCCCAGATACCAGTTTACATATCCTGGCAAACTCCCCTATGGGCGTTGTTATCACAGATGATGCGGGTTTAGTCCTTTGGTGCAATAAAACGCTGACGAAATGGGCTGGCAAAAAAACTGGTGAATGCATAGGGCGTACAGAAGCTGTCATGCTCAACAGTGGCAGTCCTGCCTCTACAACGATTAGCAATGGGCCACATAAATTGAATTCTGTTTCGAATGGCAAGGAACGCTGGGTCATGCGTTGCCCAATTCCAATAAACGATGACAAGAAAGCCATATATTATGTTGATGTAACGGATGAGGAACAGCTCAGAGCAGAGCGCACTCAACTGGCAAAACAACTCGAACAACACAATACCGTTGAGCCAATTAGTGGTTTATTAAATCAACATGGTATTACCATGGGACTGGAACCTTTGATTTCACGTAGCCGTCGTTACGAAAATCCTCTCTCTCTTGTAACCATGTCAGTCACTAATCTTGACAATATTCAAAAATCGACCGGACAGGTTGGTGCAGATAAAATGATACTGGCTATAAGTCAGCTTTTGCGAGACCAACTTCGCTGGGCAGATCTTGTAGGCAGAATGGACTCTGGAGATTTTATTTTTGTATTACCAGAAACAGATCAGACTGCAGCTATTGCCCTTGCGAATAAAATTGCGGGGAAATTTTCTGGGTTGAATATTCCTGTTGATGACCAGCAAAGCAACAAACCGGAGGCTTGTTTTGGCGTTGCTTCCTGGAGTAAAGGTGACGACAGTGTACAACTACTGGCGAGAACAGCCACTGCTGCAACTGCTGCAAGCCAAAATGGCGCTTTTTCAGTAGAAGCTGCCTAGGTAAGATTTTGTAGTGTTTATACTCAGAGATATTTATCGAATTACAGCTATTTATCATGCACTCGATTCCCCGTCAGTCTCGCCAAACTCATAACGTAGTTTTACCCTGCTTAAAATCCCCCACAGCCATAGATGCCTGAGCAAGGTGTTGCGTGATTTTGGCAACATGTTTACTGACACGCCGCAGCCAGCGGATCGCTTCCAGGCGGTCAGTACCTTCTGACACGGAAATTTCGCCACTACCAATCGCAGTCATCACAGTTGCGCGGTAAGGTGTCTCAGTTTGGCGTAATACATCGGCTGTTTTTTGTGCAAGCCTGGATGCTGCAGACCAACGGTTTTCTTGCATATCACTGATAATGGTATGTATTGAATCAGCAATTAACTGACATTCATCCATTAATTCGACGGTACGTCTGGCAGTAAAAGCACGATCTTCTTCTTCCTCGCATCGCTCAAGCAATCGTCGCATATGATCCAATGCATGAATGATTGAAATCAGACAGTCCCACTCAGCCCCTTTTCCTGTTTTTAACTGGATACTATCCAGGTAATCACTGGTTTCATCCAGGGTTGCCTGCATGGTTGATAAATTTATTCGGTGACCACGATCATCACC
>JAUVNZ010000166.1 GCA_030599435.1 Gammaproteobacteria bacterium
AGTGACCAGTGTTGATGTCTGGGTTTGTGCCCGAGCTTAAACGCTAAAGTTAGCTAAAGGGCTAAAATGAGAAATCCAGACCAAGTATGGCGCCATCATCCAGCGTATGGCTGCCGTTGCCTTTGGTATAACCGACGCGGATTCGACGATATCCCAGATAGATATCAGCCGTAGGTAAAATTTCGTAACCGACTCTCACCCCATATTCCAGATACTTATCGGTATCCAGTGTTGAGGTAATACTAGGGGCATAATACAACGAGCCCTGCACCACCAGCCGTTGTATCTGTGGCAGGTTGTAGCGAATAATGCCGCCAACAGCGATTGATAAACCAGTCACATCCGCTGCATCATCAAACATATAAAAGAGCTTGGGCCCTACGCCAATCTCCAGTCCTGGCGAATCACTGCCCGCCACATCGACCACTTGCAACCCCAGTTCCAATAAATAGTTTTTGTCATCGTTATAGAGAAGCCCCGAGCTCATTTCAGTACGGCCGTACGTCGAGCCGCCAATGAGTGAGTAATAGGTAAACCGAGCACTATCCTGATTGAGGTTAACGTCCAGCCGGGCGGCACTAGCACTAACACTGGCGATTAGCAGCAGCATGGTAGTCAGAATACGGGTCATCACGAGGCGCTCCTTTTTATTACAAACAATTATTATGAAAATAGTTTCGTGAACGAATCAGAGCGTAGTATACGCGGCCTGTTCGGTTCTTGCGTGAAAAAATGTGTATAAACTGAATTTATTAACACTGGATTTGTTGACCTGACACTACTAATAAAGTTCAAGTAGTCGACAGTGGTCAAAGCTGTTCTCTTACTTTCCATGTGATCCACGGCAGTTGTGCCCCGAGGATCTAAAACCGGTCTATACGGGTAGGCGTCGTTCTCGCACATCCCTGTGCTCCGCGACATAAAACCATCCATGGTTAAAAAAAAAGCCCGGAAATTCCGGGCTTTCGATTCCAAACGCTGAAGAACTGCGTTTACTTAATTTTGGACTCTTTGTACATCACGTGCTTACGGACTACAGGATCAAATTTTTTGATCTCCATTTTTTCTGGCATGGTGCGCTTGTTTTTATCGGTAGTGTAAAAATGACCGGTTCCGGCACTGGATACGAGTTTAATTTTATCGCGCATTTTAATTTCCTCTTTACTACTTAATCGCTAACTATTCACTAACCAGGAGGAGCCACTTTGGGCTCTCACTCTAAATTATTTTAAACCTTTTCACCGCGGGAACGAATTTCGCCCAACACTTCATCAATACCTTTTTTATCGATAATGCGCATACCACTAGCTGAAACACGTAGCTTTACAAAACGGTTTTCGCTTTCGACCCAAAAACGATGGGCATGCAAGTTAGGCAAAAAACGGCGGCGCGTTTTATTGTGCGCGTGCGATACGTTGTTACCAACGACAGGACGTTTACCTGTCACCTGACAGACTTTGGACATGACTACAATCTCCGAAATTTACTAACTTGGTTAACTAAGCTTCCCACTAAAAGGCCTCGCTTCAGCACCCTAAGGATTGAGCCCGGGCTCGAGAACGGCGCATTACACCAGATTTAGGAGTTTTAGTCCAGCCCAGCCGGGTCTATAACTGTCGGTGGCCTAACAAGATTATATAGATGAATTCAGCGTGCCTGTGGTGTTTCGCAGCAAGACGCCGTGCGTAGGCAATGGCCACAAGTCCTTGTCAAGCGCGGCAACACAGCTGCGGAACACTACGGGGGCGTCCGAAGGATTAGCCTGTTAACGTCCATGACTGCGTTCCGCCTCTCACAAAGGACTAAGGCCATTTGCTTCGAGGCGCGCCTTGCCTTGAACGTTAACAGACTAACTGAACCCACCTATATAATCTTGCTAGGCCACTAACCAAGTGGGGGGTATAATGCGCGCCCAGCCAGCATTATTGCTAACCAAAAGACATTGACCAAAAGTGAGGATTCAGCATGCGACCCAGTGGACGCAATCCAGACCAACTCCGAGACATAAAATTTACCCGTAATTACACCAAACATGCCGAAGGCTCGGTACTGGTGGAGTTCGGTGATACCAAGGTGCTATGCACCGCTACCGTGGAAGACCGTATTCCCCGCTGGCTCAAAGGCAAGGGCCAGGGCTGGGTAACCGCCGAATATGGCATGTTACCCCGTTCCACTGGCAGCCGTATGGGCCGCGAGGCCGCTCGTGGCAAGCAAGGTGGGCGCACCATGGAAATTCAGCGCCTTATTGCCCGATCTCTGCGCGCTGTGGTCAATCTGGAAGCTCTCGGTGAACGCAATATCACCGTTGATTGCGACGTCATTCAGGCCGATGGTGGCACCCGCACCGCCTCGATTACCGGTGGTTTTGTGGCTCTGGCCGACGCCATGCAATGGCTGGTGGACAAAGGCAAACTGCCAAAAAATCCCATCATCGGTCAGGTGGCCTCTATATCCGTGGGAATTTTTGAAGGCACACCTGTACTGGATCTGGATTACGACGAAGACTCTAACGCCGAGACTGACATGAACGTGGTGATGAATGATGCTGGCGCCTACATCGAGGTGCAGGGCACCGCCGAGGGACACGCCTTCCGTCGCGATGAGCTGGACGCCATGCTGGCGCTGGCACAATCAGGCATTGAAGAACTTATTACCCACCAGCGAGACGCCCTGGAAAAATGACCCTGCGTACGCGGCCACCAAAAGTGGTGATGGCCAGCAGCAACCCGGGCAAACTGCGGGAGATTAACCAGATCCTGGGTGAGCTGGGTATGGAAGTGTTGCCGCAATCCGATTTTGACGTGCCGGATGCCGACGAGACGGGCCTCACTTTTGTTGAGAATTCCATCCTCAAGGCACGTCACGCGTCAAAACTAACTGGGCTTCCCGCCATTGCCGATGATTCAGGCCTGGAAGTGGATGCCCTCAGGGGTGCACCAGGGATTTACTCAGCCAGGTACTTTTCCCGCTCTGGCAGCTCTCGCTCCGGCGGTTCCGGGGAAGGTACCACCGATGAAAAAAATCTGCAGAAATTACTGGATGACCTCAAGGATGTGCCGGAAGCCGAGCGAACAGCGCGCTTTCAATGCCTGATGGTTTTCATGTCTCACGCACAAGACCCTACTCCTCTCATCTGTCAGGGAACCTGGGAAGGTCGTATTTTATTTGAACCCCGGGGAGAAGGTGGATTCGGCTATGACCCGATTTTCTACGTGCCCAGCGAAGACTGTGCATCTGCAGAATTAGCCCCTGAGGTAAAAAACTCTCTTAGTCACCGCGGCCAGGCACTGATAAAACTGCTGGCAGCTTTTCAATCAACAGGCTGAAGGCTCTCGGCAATTGCTCCTGCATTGCTCTACCTCGCACATCCATGTGCTCGAGGCAAAAAGAAACGAAAAAGCGCAGTTTTGAACAGGGATGTTCTTATTAACGCGAAGCCCAGGGATGGGCGAGAGCGTATTACAAATTGTTTGTCGCTTCGCGACCCCACATTTCAAGCCTCTTTTTAACGCAGGCAGCGCCGTTTCAGGGGTTTAATCTAGCTAAAAACGCCCATCTGGTACAAAAATAATCCCAGGGCGGTAAGGCCTGAAGTGATCATAATAAAGACGATGAGCAGGGCAATAATGGGGCGCATATTAAGATAAATCTCAGTAGTCAGTCTTTGGTAACACTGTTTATTTCGAGAAGGTGTAGTGGATTGTTGCAACGAGGACAGTAAGTCCACCTGGGCAGTTCATCTCTGGCTTCCATTTTTATTTCCACATCCTCCTGACACACCGGGCAGGAACCCCGAACATGGTTACGTGCGTATTTCACCTGAAAGGTGCGATAGGCCATCCACGGCCCGGCGATAAAAAAACCCGGCACCAACACCCAGTGGGCAAATATAATCGGGATCGAAGCCAGCGCGAGCAACCAGAACAGTCCCAATTTTAACAAAGCTCGTTTTACGCATTCACTATGATCATAGTGCGTCGTTTGCAGGCTGCCTGACTCAAGCTGACCATCGTTACCCTTGATGTGTACCGAAGTGTTTTCAGTCGTCGGCATAAAAATCCTATTAATATGATTTCTGGATGTTGCGGATGAGATTCTGACACTCGATTACAATAGAAACAACTCAACAAAACTGTGAACATCTATCTTGTTTGAGACCAGAGCATGGTCTACCGTTGTAGGCACAAACAATCAGCTCTGGCACTCACAATGACCTGGAACCAACTATGCCTAAAATCTTAAAATTCTTTCTTGTTTCTGCATTATCGTTGGCAATACTGGTGGCCGTTATCATCGGGGGCATATTCCTGTTCGTTGACCCCAATGAATACAAAGGTGAAATTGCTACTGCCGTGCAGGAAGCCACTGGACGCCAAC
>JAUVNZ010000189.1 GCA_030599435.1 Gammaproteobacteria bacterium
AATTAACGCCCTGCCAGACGATACCCTGATGTACTGCGCCCATGAATACACCGAGGATAACCTGATATTTGCCCGTATCGCTGAACCCGGCAACCTGCTGCTTAAAGAGCGCCAATCCATCGTGCAATCACAGCGCCAACGAGATGAGGCAACAGTTCCCTCTCTGCTGGGTATTGAAAAGGCCACTAATCCCTTTTTACGCTTTGACCAGCCTACCATTGTGCAGGCCGCAGAGTCCTTTGCTGGGCACAGCCTTCCTGATGGGGCCGCAGTGTTTAGCACCGTTCGGCACTGGAAAGATACCCTTGATTAGTGGGTGATTTAAAAGTCTGGGATTAAACCCTGGCCTTTCTCAGCCGATTTAATTATCTGCTAACTCGGTCAGAGTCTAACCTGAACCTGCGGATTAAAAGTGTACGTAGAGTGCTAATGCTTGATTCGTAGAGCGAATATTTGACTAAGTGAAATCCTTATTGTGATTTCCGAGGGAAAATATATCGCTATACGGATCAATGATTTGTGCTATACGTCACGTTTAATCCACGGGCTCTGGTTTTATACAGACAAGGAACCTCATGGCTGCTAAAATTGCTCAATATTTTACCGTATCCCATTATTTTTTATGAAAAATAGTAACAACACAGTCCTCCATAGGCCATCCATACTGGTGGTTGCCGTTTTACCTCTGTTCCTGGCTGCTTGCATGACTACCAGCAAGCAAGATGTTGGCGCTATTGATGATAGCAACGACACAGATAACATACTTTCCACACCAGCTATGGCAGAAACATCGCCAGAAAACATAATCAACCGCCCTCACCTGACGTCTTACACACCCGACACAGCAATGCCCTGGCTATCTCTGGCAACGCCAATGGAGACCGAACAGCCAGAACTCGGCGATTCAGGGCCCAGTATTTACCCATTGGATGAACAAGAAAGCTCATCCCCCGGGAATAGCAATTCAGTAAGCGCAGCGGATACTACAACTGAGATGCCAAACGATCTCTGGCAGCGCATCCGAGACGGCTTCAGACTCGAGGGACAAGATCATCGTTTTGTTAAACCCTACATCGACTGGTATGCCAAACATCAGGCTTACCTGGATCGTGTAGTAGAACGTGCCCGCCCCTTCCTCTACGACATCGTGGAAGAGCTAAAGGCACAAGACATGCCGATGGAAATCGCCCTGCTACCCGTCGTAGAAAGCGCCTTTCAGCCTTTTGCTTATTCACCCGGACGTGCCGCCGGTATCTGGCAGTTCATACCTGGTACGGGCAAAATTTACGGCCTCAAACAAAACTGGTGGTACGACGGTCGACGAGACGTGCCAGCAGCTACCAAAGCAGCACTAAAATACCTTAGTCGTTTGCACAAACGATTTGATGGTGACTGGTTACTGGCTTTAGCGTCGTACAACTCTGGTGAAGGACGTGTTTCAAGAGCTGTCAAAAAGAATAAAAAGAAAGGTCGTCCCATAGATTTCTGGTCACTGGATCTACCGGTGGAAACCAAAGGCTACGTGCCAAAATTGCTTGCTATCAGCGCTATCGTAGCGCGCACAAAAGAACACAATATCGTCCTGGGTTCCATTCCTGATGAACCCTATCTGGAACGTATCGATATCGGTTCACAAATCGACCTGGCACTGGCTGCTGAACTGGCCGACCTGCCCATCGAAACCATTTACAAACTCAACCCGGCCTTTAATCGTTGGGCGACTGATCCTAAAGGTCCACACAGGTTGTCACTGCCCATCGAAAAAGCAGAAGGTTTTCTTGAAGCACTGGCAAAGGTTGATAAAAAAAGTCGCATCCGCTGGCAGCGTCATCGGATCAGTCAGGGTGAAACCCTGGGGCATATTGCGCGTAAATTTCAAACCACGGTGGAATTATTACAGGACGTCAATAATATTCGTGACAAATGGATCCGTGCTGGTAAAAGCATCATCATTCCGGTGGCGACTAAAAATCTCAAACATTACCTGAGTGAAGATCAACGCCGTCTCGCACTGCAACGCACCAATCGTCGCGGTATTAAAGTGAAACATACCGTAAGACCTGGCGATACCTTCTGGGATATTTCACGTAAGTACAAAGTTAAAGTCGGGCAACTTGCCTCATGGAATGGCATGTCGCCAAGAGATTCATTAAAACCCGGTCAAAAGCTGGTGATTTGGGCAAAGAATCGCAGTATAGCCAGCGCACGTTACGCCGCGCCGCCAAGTAACGCTAGACGCCAACAACTTCACTACAAAGTACGTAAAGGTGATTCATTAGCGCGCATTGCCCAAAAATTTAGCGTTTCCGTTTCCAAAATCCGTCGCTGGAACTCACTACCTAAAGGAAAATACCTGCAACCCGGTCAACGCTTAACGTTGTACGTGGATGTTACTCGACAGTCTTAACACCAGCACTTATCGCCTCAAAAATATTACTGCGTGACAACTATTTTTGTTTCGATGCCCAAATAGCCAGTTTATGCCTGATTGATTTTTGGGAAATTTGTTCTTCTGGTATTGGGATTATTTTCTTGTCGTGGACAAGCAGTCGATAAATATATTCGAGCTTTTCAGTCGCTGTATCGTGGGGTTCAAACTCAACAGCTCCTCGCTTTTCGGCATACTCTACCCCTATAGCGATCGCTTTCTTAACCAGTTCTTTTTCGTTTTTTAGTTTTTTCATTGGGTCGACCAACGTTATTGGTTATTTTCTAGTTTAACCGCCATAACCTTAAGCGTAGTATTCAGGGAAAGTTGGTAAATCGCCAGCGGGGTACGACCAATTTGCGCGTGAGTCCCAAAATATCCTGCCTTGTGGTGTCATTTGTGGCTCACTGTCCAAAGTCCCGGCCGGGATAATAACTGCGCCTAATTCTGGCACTACCCTTGGCATTGGGCTACCGCACTGTTTACAAAAGAGGTTATAGAAACGCTCTGCCTCAGACACTTTATAACGTTGCAAACAATCTTCGCCTTTTGTCCAGCTAAGACTTGATTCGGGCGTCACCGTTAAATTTGAGGCATGCCCTGTTCCCGTCGCCTTTCGACAGCGCTGGCAATGGCAATGGTAAAAACGCAGGGCATCACCGCTAACCTTATACTGCACTGCCCCGCACAAACAGCTTCCCTTAATTTTAGTATCAAAAGTATTCGTGTCAGTCATTTATATTAAGTCTCTTTAAGAGTTGCTTTGATACAGGAAACAGCGGGTCATGTGACTTTCACTGCTTGAACGCGCATCTGGATAACTCTCTTTGCACTCTGGCATGGCCTGCTCACAACGTGGATGAAAATGACAACCCGATGGCGGATTGATTGGTGATGGCATTTCACCCTGAACGCGAATAACTTTACGTTCTTTTGGGGTTCCTTCTTTCTCTATCACTGGCACAGCAGATAGCAGTGCCCTTGTATAAGGATGCAGTGGCCTTTCCATCACTTCCTCTACTAACCCCTGCTCTACTATTCGCCCGAGATACATTACTGCTACTTCATGCGCCAGGTATTCTACTACAGATAAATCATGAGTTATAAATAGATAGGCCAGCCCTAATTCATCTTGCAGGTCTTTTAACAAGTTTAATATTTGCGCTTGCACAGATACATCCAGTGCACTAGTCGGCTCGTCACAAATAATTAATTTGGGTTCTACTGCTAACGCGCGCGCAATACAAATACGTTGTCGTTGACCGCCTGAAAACTCATGGGGGTAACGATGTTTAACATCCGTGGACAAACCTACCTGTTCCAGAAGTTGATTTACCCTTGCTTCACGGGATTTCGCATCGCCGCCCAGCCCCTGAGTTACCATGCCCTCTTCGATGATGTCAGCCACCATCATGCGTGGATTCATGGAAGAAAACGGATCCTGGAAAATAATCTGTACATCAGTTCGATGGCTACGTAATTGACTGGTTGTAAGCGAAGTAAGATCTGCGTCACCAAATGTTACTCGCCCAGCCGTGGGGCGTATTAACTGTAAAATGCCTTTACCTACCGTTGTTTTACCGCAGCCCGACTCACCCACCAATGCCAGTGTGTGGCCTGCAGGTATTGATAATGAAATATCATCCACCGCTTTTAC
>JAUVNZ010000154.1 GCA_030599435.1 Gammaproteobacteria bacterium
AAACAACGGTTCCCTGATTCTACATTTGAAGGCATAGCAGGGCCTGCCATGATTGAGCAGGGAGCAAAAAGTTTATTCCCTATGGATCGCCTTTCGGTTATGGGGATAGTCGAGGTTTTGGGGCGTTATAGAGAACTTCACGGTATTCGCCAAAAACTCGCAGAACATTTTAAAAATAATCCTCCTGATGTCTTTATTGGTATTGATGCACCCGATTTTAACCTTGGGCTAGAAAGGAAATTGCATGATGTTGAGATAAAAACTGTGCATTATGTCAGCCCATCAATATGGGCATGGCGCCAGGGCCGGGTAAAAAAAATAGCTCAAAGTACTGATCTTGTTCTCACCCTGTTTCCGTTTGAGGCTGAATTCTATAAAAAACATCATGTGCCAGTCAGTTTTGTTGGGCATCCTCTTGCCGATATTATTCCACTACAAAACGATAAAAAATCAGCAAGGGAAAATTTATCTTTGTCGATGGAAAGTGAAGTATTGGCATTGCTTCCAGGTAGTCGTTCTAATGAGTTGCAATATTTGAGCGAACCGTTTCTTGAAGCCGTTAAATGGCTAAAAAAAGAGTTGCCGAATCTGGAAATTATTGTTCCGCTAGCCAATAAAAATAGACGACAACAGTTCGAGGGGTCGTTAAGAAATATTACTGATGCGCCATCAATTAAATTAGTTGATGGTAAATCACGAGAGGTAATGGCTTGTGCTGATGTGGTATTGCTTGCATCAGGAACAGCTGCGCTTGAAGCCATGTTATTAAAAAAGCCTATGGTGGTGGCTTATAAGTTATCACCCATAACGTACTGGATAGCAAAATGGCTAGTGAAGGTGGAAAATGTGTCTCTGCCTAACTTATTAGCAGCAGAAACCCTGGTGCCAGAATTTATTCAACATGAAGCGACATCGGAAAATCTTGGTCGCGCGGTACTTTCATATTTTAAAGACCCAGAAAAAATTAAAAACATCCATCAGCGTTTTAATGATATCCATCAATCACTAAAACAAAATGCCAGCCATAAAGCATCTGATGCCATTTTAAAGTTAATTCAAAAAGAATAATTAAAAAGAAAATTATTGTGAATGACCAACTTATTTTAAGTCAAAAGGCCAATGGACTTTTAGTTGCCGGGGTTGATGAAGTAGGGCGTGGGCCATTGGCCGGCCCTGTGGTAACGGCAGCGGTTATTCTTGATCCCGAACATCCTATTGATGGACTTATGGATTCAAAAAAACTTTCTGAAAAACGGCGTGAAAAACTCGCAGTACTTATTAAGGAAAATTCTCTTGCCTGGTCGATTGGTCGAGCAGAAGTTGAAGAAATTGATGAAATCAATATTTTACAGGCAACTATGTTAGCAATGCAGCGAGCCGTTGCTGGGTTATCGCCTGCACCAGAACATGTGCTCATTGATGGAAATCGCTGTCCTTCATTACTTTGTACTGCTGAGGCCATCATTAAGGGAGATGGTCTTGTGCCCGCGATTAGTGCTGCATCTATTATTGCCAAAGTCAGTCGTGATAATGAAATGGTGGAATTAGATGCAATGTATCCTGGGTATGGTTTGGCTGGACACAAGGGGTATCCTACAAAAGCTCACAGAGATGCTTTGATTGAACTAGGCGTGACTTCTATACACAGACGATCTTTTGGTCCCGTAAGACGAGCCATAGAGAATGAAACCGCTTAGTCTGTAGTTCTACCTGGAAATAAGTTTAACGGTATTTGGCAAATTATTTTTTATCACTTCAGCTAATACATCAAGCGTTTGTGGTTGAGGGAAACTATTTCTGTATGCCATCCGTATACAACGCTTAGCTTCCGGTATATCCAGTTGCCGAGCGATAACACCAGAAGCAGACATCCAGCCACCATGCACAGATAAAGCCGGCACTAATGTACATCCGTAACCCGCCGAGACTAATTGCACTAGTGTCTCTAATGTAAAGGCACCTAAAGATTCCATAATGCCTTCTCGGCGTTCTTTCAGACGACAAACTTTCATGACTTGTTTTGAGAGACAGTGTATTTCAGACAAAAGCAATATATCGAGATCTGCAAGATCAGCACGTGTAATTTCTTCTTTAGTATAAAGAGGGTGACCCTTAGGATGAATGAGCCAGAAAGGCTCATCAAAAAGTTGTTGCTCTACCAGCCCTTCTTCCTTAAGGGGGGTGGCTAACAGGGCGACATCAATGTCATGATTTCTGAGGCGCTCTTCCAGAGTGCTGGTAGTTTCTTCAGTTAGCACCAATTCCAGTTGCGGGTAGTTTTTTATCAAAGGAGCCAGAATTAGCGGCGTTAGATAAGGGCTGAGTGTGGGAATGGCACCAACTCGTAAAATACCTGCAAGAGGATCCCTATGTGCACGGGCAATCTGATCAATGGCTTCGGCCTGCTCGATACTTTTGCGTGCGTGCTCAATTATTTTTTCCCCAACCGGGGTGATATTGACTGAGCGATTTGTTCGTTCAAACACTTTAACCCCAAGGTGGTCTTCCAGTTTTTTTATCTGGCTGCTCAGGGTTGGTTGGCTAACGAAGCACCGTTTGGCAGCTTTTCCAAAATGGCCGGTTTCAGCCACGGCTATCAGATATTGAAGATCGCGTAAGTTCATAGCTTATATATAAATAGTGCGCCTGGATTGCGGTGGTCTCGGGTAAAGAAAATAGCTAAAATAAGTGTGCATTTAATTATAGACAAAACCAATCAAATAGATAGTAATAATCGATTAGAGTAATCTATGGAAACAGTCTATATTCCTACATGTGCAGCACTTGATGTGCATGTAAGCAAGCACAAAATCTAACAATTGGAGGAGATCATAATGGATCTTAAAGGCAGTAATACAGAACAAAACCTGAAAGACGCCTTTGCAGGTGAATCTCAGGCTAACCGTCGTTACTTATATTTCGCAGCCAAGGCTGATATTGAGGGTTACAACGATGTTGCTGCTCTATTTCGCTCTACTGCGGAAGGTGAGACCGGCCATGCTCATGGCCACCTTGAATATCTGGAAGAATGTGGTGATCCAGCAACTGGTCTGCCTATTGGCCCTACGGGGGACAATTTAAAAGCAGCTGTGGCTGGTGAAACTCATGAGTACACAGATATGTACCCAGGAATGACCAAGAAGGCTCGTGAAGAAGGTTTTGATGAGATTGCTGACTGGTTTGAGACTCTGGCCAAGGCTGAGCGCTCACACGCCAATCGTTACCAGAAAGCTCTGGACGAAATGGAATAAGCAGCGTTTAAGGCACAAATGTTGCCGGGGCATTTTTCTAAGCATGGAAAGGGCCCCGGCTTCGCCTTTTTAGTAACAACTTTTTAGAAACTGATAGCTAAACGATATTTTCAGATACGGAGATAGCTCTATGGCTGTGCAAGAAGGCAATCTGGAAGCCCCAACACGACACGCAGTCGATTGGAAAGGCGACGAGTACTATGATGAAAGTGCCCTGTTTACAGAGCTGGAGAGGGTATTTGACCTCTGTCATGGTTGCCGTCGATGTGTCAGCCTGTGCCAGTCTTTTCCCACACTGTTTGATCTGGTGGATGAGTCCGCAACCTTTGAGGTGGACGGCGTAGCCAAGCAAGATTACTGGCAGGTGGTAGATCATTGTTATCTCTGTGATCTCTGTTTTATGACCAAATGCCCCTATACGCCTCCTCATGAGTGGAATATTGATTTCCCTCATTTGATGCTGCGAGCCAAGGCGGTCAAATTCAAAAAGGGTGATATCAAGACCCGAGATAAGATTCTCACCAGTACCGATATGGTGGGTAATCTGGCAGGTATCCCAATCGTGTCCAGCGTTGTCAACGCTGCCAACAAAGCCAAACCCACCCGTAAAATGCTCGAAGCCGTATTGGGTGTCCATGCCGATGCCAGGTTACCGGAATATCATTCCAGTACCCTGCGTTCACGCCTCAAAGACAAGGTGGGAATTCAAGAAGATGGTGAACCCGCCGGGCCTACCAAAGGTAAAGTGGCCATGTTTGCCACCTGTTACGGAAACCGCAACGAACCCGTAATTGGTGAAGATCTGGTTACGGTTTTTGAGCACAACGGCATTCCCGTTACTCTGGCGCAAAAAGAACAGTGCTGTGGCATGCCCAAGCTGGAGTTGGGTGATCTGGAAGCTGTTGAGCAAGCAAAGAATGCCAATATTCCCGTATTGGCTAAATTAGTGGACGAGGGTTGGGATATCGTCGCACCAGTTCCATCCTGTGCATTGATGTTCAAGCAGGAATTACCGTTGTTGTTCCCGGATGATGCGGACGTGCAAAAGGTTGGCAAGGCTATTTTTGATCCCTTTGAATACCTCATGCACCGCTACAAGGCCGGCAAACTCAATACCGAATTTAAAAACCCGCTGGGTAAAGTGGCTTACCATGCGGCCTGTCACCAACGGGTACAAAACCTGGGTGCCAAAACACGCGATGTACTTGCGCTGATACCCGATACATCAATTGATCTTATTGAGCGTTGTTCTGGGCATGATGGTACCTACGCGGTTAAAAAAGAGTTTCATGCGGCCTCCATGAAAATTGTAAGACCGGTAGTTAATCGAGTAAAAAAAGCAGAGGCCGACCACTATGGCAGTGATTGTCCCATGG
>JAUVNZ010000307.1 GCA_030599435.1 Gammaproteobacteria bacterium
ATCAGTTGCGTAGTCTGGTTTCCACTATTAACGAAACCACTGTGCAGGTATCCTCGGCAGCTCAGGAAACGCAGGCGACTGCTATGCATCTTGCAGAGGCCAGTGATCATCAGGCAGAACAGATAACAGCTGCTTCTGCTGCTGTTAACGAAATGGCAATTTCCATCGATACGGTGTCGAAAAATGCTGATGAGTCCTCAGGTGTTGCGACAAATTCTGTGGAAATAGCTAAAAAAGGCGCCCAGGCAGTGCAGGATAACATCCGTGGCATGGATACTATCCGTGAGCAGATCCAGGAAACTTCAAAACGTATTAAACGATTGGGTGAAAGCTCGCAGGAAATCGGCGACATGGTTGAGCTTATCAACGACATTGCTGATCAAACTAACATTCTGGCCTTGAACGCAGCTATTCAGGCGGCCATGGCTGGTGAATCAGGTCGTGGTTTCGCGGTGGTTGCCGATGAGGTGCAACGACTCGCTGAAAAATCCACCGATGCTACGCGTCAAATTGAAGCATTGGTGAAAACGATCCAGTCTGATACCAGTGAAGCGGTGGCTTCTATGGAAACATCAACTACGCAGGTGGTTGAAGGCGCCAAGTTGGCACTACATGCTGGTGATGCTTTGGCAGAAATTGAGAACGTGTCGACCCATTTGGCTGAATTGACACAAGCTATCTCAGGTTCTGCTCAGCAACAGGCAACAGCAGCTTCAAGTATCTCGGAAAGTATGAACGTAATCCAGGAAGTTACTACGCAGACATCAGCGGGTACAAATGAAACTTCTGCTTCAATCGGTAACCTTGCAGACTTGTCGAATGAATTGCGTCGCTCGGTCTCTGGTTTCAAACTGCCGGGTTAAGTTTATTTTGAGATTAAAGGCTAATTGCTGAAGTTGATATTACGAATACTTTTCATAAGTAAATGATTACGTGTTGATGAAACCGACGATAGAGTATTTGCCTGGATTTGAAGAGCTGGCCGTCAAGCGATTCCCTCCAATGGAACGCGAACAATTCCAGCAATGGGCTGTTCTGCTCAAAGATCGAACCGGCATGCGCTTACCAGATAATAGAATTTCTTTTCTGGTAACCAACTTGGGAATGCGCATGCGGCAATTGGGTTTCAGCGATTACCAAGCTTATTACGATTATGTTCAGAATGGCCGCGAAGCCATGATTGAATGGGACAGGCTGGTTCACTTTCTGACAGTACACGAGACGCGTTTTTTGCGTAATGAAAGTGTGTTGGCAATGATTAGAGAACAATATTTGCCTGAGTATGTGGTTGGAAGTGTGTCAGAGCCAGTCACAATTGATGTATGGAGCGTTGGTTGTTCCACAGGTGAAGAGCCGTATAGCGTTGCCATGGCAATAGATGATTTTATGAGCCAGCGTGATGGTGATTATTATCTCGGTGTAACGGCTAGCGACATAAGCCGTGATGCTTTGGCAGTAGGACGCAAGGGTGTATACAGCCGAAAACAAATTAAGGAAATTGAACCAGATTGGTTAGATAAATATTTTACGATAACTGAAGATGACAAATTTCAGGTGCAAGACGCATTACGTAAACGAGTATGTTTTAACTATCTTAATATTTTAGACGTGGGTAAAACGCCCATTGGTAAAATGAATATTATAACGTGTCAGAATTTATTGATTTATTTTGACAAGGAGCACCGGATAGAAATTGCAAATACTCTAGTTGAGCATTTGCTGCCAGGCGGGTTGTTGATCTTAGGTGTGGGTGAGTTATTGCATTGGGATAATCCGAATGTTGAACGATACCCCCATGAAAACACGCTGGCATATAAGCACATCTAGGTAGGTGCAAAAAACTAGCATTTACTTATGTTTAATTAGCCAGGCGCCAGAACAAAGGCAATTACTGTAAACATATTATTTTAAACAGGCATGTTAAAGATATGGGCGAACAACTTGATTACGCCACACTGAAGTGGATCAAAGATGAAATCCAGGAAAGCCTGAATCAAACACAGCAGGCTCTGGAAGCATTTATTGAAGATTCCAGTGATACTACGCAAATTCGTTTTTGCGCAGCCTACCTACACCAGGTATTGGGCACGCTGCAAATGGTGGAGATTTATGGTGCAGCCTTGCTTGCCGAAGAAATGGAGAAGGTTGCTAATGCGCTGCTTAATGAGCAGATATCACAGAAAGATGATGCCTTTGACGTATTAATCCGCGCAATTATTCAATTGCCTGCATATCTTGAAGGCCTGGAACGTGGCCAGGCAGATATGCCTGTTGTGCTTACTCCCCTGCTGAATGATTTACGCGCTGCCCGTGGTGAACCTCTTTTAAGTGAGAATGCCTTTTTCTCGCCAGATATTAATACTCCCCCCCCTGAAAAACGCTTATCGGCTGATAAAGAGTATCCAGAGATCCAGGTTTATGCGCGGAAATTACGACCTGTTTATCAGGTGGCGTTGTTGGGCTGGTTCAGGGGTGAAAATATTGATGGTAGCCTGAAAAGACTTTCCGCAGCCCTGAGTGAACTTCAGAATGCTTCAACACTGGACGTAACACAGCGCCTGTGGTGGGTGGCTGGTGGTATTCCAGAGGCTCTGCTGGATGATGGGCTGGAAACCAGTGTTTCCGTCAAAATGTTGATGGGTAAAGTTGATCGTGAAATAAAAAAACTTATCGATCACGGTGAGGATGCGATTGTTACCGAAACACCAGCTGAGCTGTTAAAAAATTGTTTGTATTATGTTGGTCTCTCAAAATCGAGTG
>JAUVNZ010000030.1 GCA_030599435.1 Gammaproteobacteria bacterium
CATTAATCATGCTGACGATGTCTTCGATTTGCTCGGGGTCAACGATTCCGTTGGGCAAGTGATCATTGACCTCCCGATAGGTCAGGAAGCCTTGCTCTTTTCCTTTTGCAATCAACAATTTCAATCGTGACTGTTGTTCTGCATTCATAGACATGTGTTCGAATAATCCTCAAAAACCGGCACTAAAAATAGCCGCGTAGTATACCCGAGTTTAGGTGTGTATTGCGATGGTTTTAACGCAAGTTTGTAACAAAATTCGGGCTCAGCCTTCGGGCTCATCCCTGCTGGCAAGTGCTTGTTGTAACTGCTGTTTTTCAATATCTGTCAAATCTCCAAGATGGGCTTTGGCAAGTAGACCATCCACTAACTGCTCTTGATGCAAAGATGCCAGTTTTGACACCACATCGCGGAATTCATCCTCTAAACCTTCATCCGGTATAACTATAGGCTGGGTTGCCAATTTAGCCAGGTGGCGGCCCGCCTCTTCTTCACGCCAATGTTCCACAATGGCTCCACAGGAGATATGTGGGTTCTTACCAATAAATTCAACCAGTTGGCACAATAAAGGCATGCCAGGCAGGTCCAGATTTTCCAGTACCGCATGCTGAAATACCGACTCATCCTCAAAATGTTTTACCAATTCTGGCTTATGCAGCAACAATCGGATGGCCTGCCTCACCGAGGAAGGCCCCTGCCCACGACCAGCGATGGATTTGGCTGGCCCAGCGCGTCGGGACGTGCTGGCGGAGCCTAATCCAGACAAGGCCGAAGCATCAATATGCGCGATCTCCGCCAAACGTGTCGCCATCATGTGCTTAAAAACGCCATCTGGTAGTTTATTCAATAATGGCCGGGATTTTTCTACCAACCGTGCCCGTCCCTCTGTTGACGATATATCGACCGCTTCCGCCATCTCGCCAAAGAAATAATCAGAAAATGGCATTGCTGAAGCCACCCGTTCCCCAAAGGCTTCTTTGCCTTCTTTTCTCACCAGGCTATCCGGGTCCTCACCATCGGGCAGAAACATAAAATTAATCTGCCGACCCTCACTCAATACTGGCAAGGCATTTTCCAATGCTCGCCAGGCAGCCTGTCGGCCAGCCCGATCACCATCAAAACAAAACACCGCCTGAGGCACGATGCGAAACAGGCGTTCCAGATGATCTTTGGTGGTGGCCGTTCCCAGGGTGGCAACGGCATTACGAACACCAAACTGCGCCAGCGAAACCACATCCATGTAACCTTCGACCACCAGAAGCCGCTCGAGTTTTCGCTCCGCCTTACGCGCCTGATACAGGCCATAGAGTTCACGGCCTTTATGAAATATCGGGGTTTCTGACGAGTTAAGATACTTCGGGCTCTTAGCGTCACTGGCATCAAGCTGACGACCGCCAAAGGCGATGACACGACCTCGCGTATCGCGAATAGGAAACATTATGCGATCACGAAAACGGTCATAAAACCCGCCACCATCCTTCTTGACCAGCATTCCGACCTGGACCAGTTGTTCTGACGAAACTCCATCTTTTTCCATGGCGGTTTTCAGGTTGTCCCAACCCGCTGGTGCAAAACCCAGTTCAAACTGCGCAGCAATTTCCCCGCTAAGACCCCGGTTCTTAAGATAGTCCGTCGCTCGTGATGCTTCTGCATGTTGTCTCAACTGCTGAGTATAAAACCGGGTTACCTTTTCCATCACGTCATAAAGCGCCTGGTATCCACGATCATCACCGCCTTTGCCTTTTTCGCGAGGCACTTCCATGCCCACTCCTGCGGCTAACTCTTCCACGGCTTCGACAAAGGCCATGTGCTCATAGTCCATCAAAAAACCCAGCGCCGAACCATGGGCGCCGCAACCAAAACAATGGTAGAACTGCTTGTCTGGACTGACTGTGAAAGAAGGGGTTTTTTCGTTATGAAAGGGGCAACAGGCCTGATATTCGTGACCGGTTTTTTTCAGCTGTACGCGACTATCGATAACATCCACGATGTCTGCACGGACTAATAATTCATCAATAAAGGAGGAAGGGATACGACCGGCCATGAGCTAACGATACAAGAGCGGCGTTAAAAGATACAAAGTTAAAATAAAAGCTAAAAGATAAAAGGTTAGCCGCCCAGCAGTGCTTTGATTCGCTGACTCACCGCACCCATATCGGCGCGGCCCTGCACCTGAGGTTTGAGCAAACCCATCACCTGACCCATTTCTTTCATGGAACTTGCACCGGAATCGGCGATGGCTTTGGTGATGAGTGCGTCGAGCTCGGCTTCACCAAGAGCGGCGGGCAGGTATTCCTGTAATACGCCAATCTCATAATTTTCCTGCTCGGCCAGTTCCGGACGATTGGCATCCGTGTACTGTTGTGCAGAATCACGACGTTGTTTGACCATCTTATCGATTACCGCCAGCACCTGGGTATCATCCAGCTCGATACGCTCGTCCACTTCGCGCTGTTTAATAGCGGCCAGCGCAAGACGAATCACGCCCAGACGTTGTTTGTCTTTGGCACGCATCGCGGTTTTCATGTCTTCGGTAAGTTGTTGCTTGAGGGCAGAATCAGCCATTGTGGAACCTGCTCGCAGTGGGGAAAACTTGCTAACGCCTCAGGCTGAGACGTTAGCGAAAATCTTATTGATTATTAGTAGAGACGTTTACGCCGAGTGATATCTCGAGACATTTTTTTCAATTGACGTTTAACAGCTGCTGCCATTTTGCGTTGACGAGCCTGGGTAGGTTTTTCATAGAATTCGCGGCGACGCACTTCAGTCAGCACACCGGCTTTTTCACAGGAACGCTTGAAGCGACGCAACGCTACGTCAAAGGGCTCGTTATCTCTTACTCGTACACTCGGCATTAGTCTTTCAATCCTCTACATTCAGCAGTGTTACAATCTGCTTCTGCTCTTAAAAATTAGTTATTTGAATCTTGATTATTTCCCCCTACACGAGGGAAGCGGCGAATTTTAGTCATTTGAGCCCTAAATTGCAAAGTTTAAGGCCATTTTATAGGCAAAAAGACGGTGAAAAACAGAGTTTTAGGTATCGAGACCTCCTGCGACGAAACAGGGGTGGCGATTTATGACAGCGAGCAAGGACTTTTGGCCCATGCCTTATATAGTCAGGTGGGGTTACATGCTGACTATGGTGGCGTGGTGCCGGAACTGGCCTCAAGAGACCATGTACGCAAAACCTTGCCGCTAATAAAACAAACTCTGGCCGAAGCGAACTGTCAGCATAAAGACATCACCGCCGTAGCCTACACGGCCGGGCCCGGCCTGGTGGGTGCCCTGCTGGTAGGTGCCGCGATCGCACGCAGCCTGGCCTGGACCTGGAAGGTACCGGCAGTCGCAATCCACCATATGGAAGGGCATTTGCTAGCGCCGTTACTGGAAGACTCGCCACCAGAATTCCCCTTTGTGGCATTACTGGTGTCCGGCGGTCACTCCATGCTGGTGGCCGTGAAGGGTATTGGTCAGTATGAGGTTATTGGTGACACCCTGGACGATGCCGCCGGTGAAGCCTTCGACAAAACGGCCAAGCTGCTTGGTCTCGATTATCCTGGTGGGCCGGCACTGGCCAAACTTGCCAAACAGGGCGACCCAAAGCGTTTTCATTTTCCGCGACCAATGACTAATCGACCGGGGCTGGATTTCAGCTTTAGTGGTTTAAAAACTTTTGCTGTGAATACGTTGGCTGAGAACTCTCATTCCAAATCCTCCCATTCCATAAACAAGGCTGACGATCAAACCCGTGCCGACATCGCTCGCGCTTTTGAAGATGCTGTCGTGGATACCATGGCGATCAAATGTAAACGCGCCATTGAACAAACTGGTTTTAAACGCCTGGTGATGGCCGGAGGTGTCAGCGCCAACGAATCGTTGCGGACACGGTTACAAAAACTTGCCAAGAAAGAAGGCTTTGAAGTTTTTTATCCTCGTCCAGAATTTTGCACCGATAATGGCGCCATGATCGCCTTTGCCGGATACCTGCGCTTACAAAATGGTTTACAAAACCATCTTGCGCAACAAGAACGACAGAATCATCAATTTAACGCCTATCCGCGCTGGTCAATTGATACGTTGGAAACTCCTGCCTGAATTTTTGTTCTCAGGAATTTTTACGTCCAACAAATAAAAACGGGGACCAGCGGTCCCCGTTTTAACTGCAAACAGATACGGCAACTAGTTAGCCATGTCCTTCATCTTCTTCAATGCCAGAACTTTTACCACTGTACGAGCTGGTTTGGCTTTAAAGATAGTTTCTTCACCAGTAAACGGATTGATACCTGGACGTGCGCGAGTTGCAGGCTTACGCACCGTCTTAATCTTTAGCAATCCAGGCAGGGTAAATGTGCCTGCTGCGTTCTTTTTGATGTGTCCGTTGACAATCTCTGAGAGGGCATCAAACACTGAGCCTACTTCTTTTTTACTCAGCTCGGTTTCATCCGCAATAGCTGAATAAAGCGCTGTTTTGGTCATCGGGTCCTTAATTCCCTTAATACGTTTTACAGGTGCTGCCTTCTTTTTCGATTTTTTCTTCTTCGCTGCCATTCGGCATTCTCCCAAAGGTTGTAATTTAATGTGGAAACTTGTGATGGTATTTTTCTATTGCAACAGTATTCTTGACAATAGTTTTCGGTAATTCGTTTATCCGATCAATGACCGGGTACTAACAATAATCGAATTTAGAAAAATGACAATCGTTTTTTGCCTTTTTTTATAGTCTTTTTTATATTTTTTTCAAAATAGTGCTTAAACTAAATAAGTAAATTAATCCGTGCCAATATAGAGTGAACGCGTTAACATATAACATAATTTAATAAACATATTACGTGCCAACAGGATTATGGGGGTGATGCTGACATGAGCAACAAACCAGAGCCCTATGATTCTACTCGTAAAAAACCCTCCGTCATCCACTCGGAACTGATTGCAAGCACACGGATATTTCGCGTGGAACAACGTGATCTGCAATTTTCTAATGGCACTGAAGTAAGCTATGAACGTCTAGTGGGGTCAGGTAAAGGGGCTGTACTGATAGTCCCTATGCTGGATGACAATACCGTTTTGCTAATACGTGAGTATGCTGCCGGCGTGCATCGCTACGAACTTGCTTTACCCAAGGGCAAAATAGAAGCCAATGAACCCTTGCTCGAAGCGGCTAACCGAGAGATCATGGAAGAAACAGGTTATGGGGCAAGAGACCTTAACCACCTGACAAGCTTTACTGTAGCTCCCGGCTATCTAAGCCATGAAACACATATCGTACTGGCAGAAAATCTTTACGAACAAAAATGTGACGGTGATGAACCGGAAGATATGGAAGTCGTACCCTGGAAAATGGATCAATTATCGGAACTTTTTTTACTTGAGGAATGTACAGAAGCACGCAGTATAGCTGCCCTGTTTATGGTTCGTGAGCTCATAGCTCAACGTCTTCAGCAATAAAGACGACAATAAATACCTTATCTAATCTGGATTTCAATTTATTATGCCCTCCACAAACAAATACACTCTTGAAGATATCATTCGGCTGTCGATATCGGCAGGGCATCGCATTATGGAGGTGTACAACACCGATTTCGATGTTGTAAAAAAATCGGATAACTCACCTGTAACTGCAGCTGATATGGCAGCACACCACACCATTGTTGATGGATTAACTGAGTTAACACCGGATATTCCAGTACTTTCCGAAGAGTCTGCGAAAATACCTTTCGACGAACGCAGCCAATGGCAACGCTACTGGCTGGTAGACCCACTAGATGGAACTCGGGAATTTGTCAGCCGCAATGGGGAGTTCACTGTAAATATTGCGCTTATCGATAATCATGAGTCCGTACTCGGTGTGGTTTATGCGCCTGTAACCGGCGAACTTTATTATGCTGAACGTGGGTCTGGCGCCTACAAAAAATTACCGGACAGCGAACCAACAAAAATCACCTCCAGAAAAAAAGAAGCTCAATGCACCATTATTGCCGGCAGTCGTTCACATCGTGGTGACTCGCTTACCCGTTTTCTGCAAAACATTGGGGAGCATGAAGTTATCCCCATGGGCAGTTCTCTCAAATCCTGTCTGGTAGCTGAAGGTCGTGCCGATATTTATCCGCGCCTGGGCCCAACTTCTGAATGGGACACTGCAGCGGCTCAATGTGTTGTGGAAGAAGCCGGTGGTTTGCTCACTACCACTGACATGAAACCGATGCGTTATAACACCAAAGAATCCCTCCTTAATCCTCATTTTCTGGTTATTGGCGACACTGATTTTGACTGGGCTAGTTACCTGTAAAGAGGCTGCTCCCCACCTGATGAATTACCCCTGGGAACAATAATTTCCCTGAATTTATTGCTTTATTTGTGGTCTACCTCCTGTCGCACCTCTTTTGTTTGTGGCACCATATGCAAAATTTTTAACTATTAATTACATGCTTTTAACCATTCAGATTTAAAAGGACATTCCGTGAAATCAAAATCATTTTTTACAAACACACATATTATTAATACAGCCCTTACAGGTCTGTTCAGCTTTTTGTTAGTCAATGCAGCAATAGCGGCTGACGCAAAACCCTCAACAGAAAAAGAAAATTTCAGTTACACCATCGGCTTTCAAATTGGCCAGGGTTTCAAGAGAGATGGTCTGGATGTAGACACCAAAAGCATGTCACAAGCTATTAATGATGTGATGAAAGATGAGGCGCCAGCTCTAAGCCCAGATGAAATGCGTTTGGCTATGGAAGATGCCCAGAAAAAATTAGCCGCAGCAAGAAAAGTAAAATCGGACAAAGCCAAAGCAACTGGTGATAAGTATCTTGCCGCGAACAGCAAAAAGGATGGCGTCATTACTCGCGAAAGCGGCCTGCAATATAAAGTCATCTCTACCGGCAAAGGTAAACAACCAAAAGCCACTGATTCAATTACTGCCCATTACAAAGGCACGCTGATAGACGGTAAAGAATTTGACAGTTCCTATCGTCGTGGTGAACCTGCCACATTTAATGTTGGTCAGGTGATAGCCGGCTGGAAAGAAATATTACCGCTAATGAAAGAAGGCGATAAATGGCAGGTATTTATTCCATCGAATTTGGCCTATGGCGAACGTGGCCAGGGTGCCACTATCGGCCCCAATGAAACACTGGTATTTGATATTGAATTGATAAAGGTTAATGAAGCCAAGGCTAAGTAATTAGCAGTTAACCCGAAGCAGACTTAACCTGAATCGTTTTACCTAACTCTTTACCTATCTAAAGAATGGATGGCAACACCTTCGAGCAACATCTGCTGAAGGTGTTGCTCTCTTACCCGGCAGGGCTCAGTGAATTTGAGCTCATCCAGAAGCTTGAAGCCGAAGGCCAACCTGGTTTCAGCACAGACTGCCTTAAAGGCAACCTGTCATTATTCCAAACCCATTTTTTTCTGTTCCACAGTCTCTATCATCTAAGTGAACAGCTCAGCAAACAGCTCGTTTCTGGCAAAGATTTAGAAAATAACTACCGGCTCGAAATAAGCCCGCTTAGTATCCAGTTAATCCCACAAAAAAATAATCCCGGCGCTTCAATAGCCGCACACGATCCTTTACGTGACTACTATCTTGATCTTAACAACCAGAAAACAGTCAACGAAACAGAAGTCAACAAACTGCTCACTCAGTTCTGGGAACGGTTCATCACTAACGATGAACGAAGAGATGCACTGACAGAACTGGAACTACAGGATCCGGTTGAATGGCACACAATAAAAAAACAACATCGGCGACTGGCTATGAAACATCATCCGGATCGTGGCGGTGATGAAGAACGTCTGCAGGCTATAAACGCTGCGATGGATGTGCTTGCTAAAGACTCACGCCATGCAGCTGGCAAATAGAAAGAATAAAAAAGTCTGAGTTCGTTACCAAAGACTGCAATTTTTCTAGAACTGCACTTCGCGCAAACGCTTTGCCGCTTCCTCCGGGCTGACGGTATTCACAAATAAACCTGAGCCCAATTCAAAGCCGGTAGGAATGCTGGTGCGTGGACAAATTTCCAGGTGCCAGTGATAACTTTCTGTGGTTTTTTCATCGACACCTTTCGGCAAGGAGTGCAAAAAATGATTGTATTGCACGCCACCCAATACGGCATCCAGACGAGCCATGGTTCGTTGCATTAAACCGCCCAGGTCATCCAGCTTCTCATCCGTAATGTTTTGAAAATCTGCCTCATGATGCAAAGGGAAAATATGCACTTCCCATTCATACTTGCTCGCAAAGGGTTTAATAGCAATGAAATGTTTGGTTCGCTCAATCACATACTGCCCAACATCCAGACGACGATGCACCTCACCGGATTCACGATCATAAATTGTTGCTTCAAACGTTAAGGCCTCATCAATGAGCGAACAAAAAATACAACGATGGTGTTTTTCAAAATAGTCTCGGCTGTGATGTATTTCAGACTGCACATTCTCCGGTACTACTGGTGTCGCAATAATCTGACTGTGCGTATGCGGGATACTGCCTCCCGCTGCTGGCCCAAAATTTTTAAATACCAACACATACCGTAACCGGTCATCGGATTCGTATAATTCTTTGATACGATCACGATAGGCGCCGAATAACATCGCCAGATGTTCCACACTCATCTCATGAAAACCGATACCGTGATGATCGTGATCAATAATCACCTCATGCCGACCGTAACCATCAATGGTTTGTTGTAATCCAAACGAGAAATTAGAACTCGGCTGATCATCACCTAATACCGGATACAGGTTTTCAACAATACGAATTTCCCATTTTTCATCATTGGGATAAGTAGAAATCTGCGGTGGCGTCATCTCTTCATTGCCGGTACAGAAAGGACAGGTATCAACATGTGCACGCGTATCACGAGGTGCGGCTTGCTCCGCCTGTTTGGGACGCATGCCGCGCGCCGTGGCAACGAGTACCGATTCGGTGGGCACTACTGGATTAATGCGAATTTCACGCGTGACCTTTGCTTGCTTTTCCTGATCTGAACCAGCCATTACTTATCTCCTGTTTATAGGCAGAGAGTAGCAGCTGTTTGCAGTTCGTTGCGCAAAAAGATTTTGATTTGCCTATAAACTACGGACAAGCATCACAGAACCCAATCAATGATATGCAGCTGCAGGTCATCGGCCTCATCTTCACTGACTACTCGACCGCGCACAGAGATGCCAGCTTCATGCACGGAAGAAGCAGAACCACTTATCAGGGGATGCCAATCTGGCAGTGAATTGCCTTCGGCCAGCAATCGATAGGCACAGGACGTGGGCAACCAGTGAAATTCTTCTATCTTGTTCGGTGTCAGTACCGTGCAATCAGGCACTAACTGTTTACGATTTGGGTAATCTCGACATTGGCAGGTTTCCAGATCAAGCAACCGACAGGCCACGTTACAGACATACACATCACCAGTGTCTTCATCTTCCAGTTTGTGTAAGCAACATTTACCACAACCATCACAGAGGCTTTCCCACTCTGATGGGGTCATTTGCTCAAGGGTTTTTTGTTCCCAGAATCGTTGGTTTACTTCTGGGCTCATCCGCGGCGCCAGGCATGAAAACGTTCCACCCAGCTCAGTAATTTTTCTGGTTGATGTTGTTTTTTCCACACGCCGGCGACGTACTTGTTGGCCTCTGCCATGGTGGGATAAATATGAATAGTGCCGAGTATTTTGTTTAGACCCAGACCATGTTTCATCGCAGTCACAAACTCGGCAATCAAATCACCCGCATGATTTCCAACAATGGTCACACCCAGGATCTTGTCTTTTCCCGGTACGGTCAGCACCTTGACCACTCCGTGGTCTTCACTGTCGGTTATGGCGCGGTCCAGATCATCAATGCCGTAAGTGCTTAGCTCGTAGGCGATATGTTTCTCTTTAGCCTCCAGCTCATTGAGGCCCACACGAGCCACTTCAGGATCCGTGTATGTGGCCCAGGGGATCACCGAGTAATCCACACGAAATGATTTCAACGGGCTAAACAGGGCATTCACCGCCGCGTACCAGGCCTGGTGAGCAGCAGTATGGGTAAACTGGTAAGGACCCGCGACATCACCACACACATATATATTTGGGTAATTGGTGCGCAGGAATTCATCGGCCTCAATAGTGCCTCGTTTAGCTAGTTTTACATCCAACGTTTCCAGTCCAAAACCGCTGGTATTGGGTTTCCGACCCAGAGCAACCAACACACGGTCAAAACTGAAACGCACCTCCCTGCCCTCGTGCTCGCAGACAATAAATTGTTGGCCGCCTTCCACTTCAAAGCGCAAAGCTGAATGACCCGTGAGAACCCGCATGCCTTCTTCTCGAAAATTCTTCGAGACCATCTTTGATATTTCAGCATCTTCACGTTCCATAATGCGAGCACCACGTTGCACCAGCGTGACCTCACAACCCAGACGCTGAAAACACTGCGCCAGCTCACAACCAATGGGGCCGCCACCGAGGACTAACAGATGTTTTGGTTGTTCTCGCAGGTCCCAAACAGTATCCGACGTCAGGTAATCAATTTTATCGAGCCCCGGTATTGGCGGCACTGCGGGCCGCGCACCCGTCGCAATAATAATATTCTTTGCTGTTATACGTTCGCAGCTGCTATTAGAACCAGCGTGTTGTGGTGTGCACACTTCAAGCTCATAGGGCGAAAGTAATTTTGCTTCAGCCTGTTTTACATCCACACCCAGCCCCGTATAGCGCTCTACCGAATCATGGGGTTCTACTTTTTTCACCACGTCTTGTACACGTTCCATCACTTCGGAAAAATCAAATTCTATTTCTGCTTTCTTGAATCCAAAATCTTTGGCGCGTTTGGCATAACTCAACATCTTCGCCGAACGAATAAGCGCCTTACTGGGAACACAACCGGTATTCAGACAATCGCCGCCCATTTTATGTTTTTCAATCAACAACACTTTGGCTTTTACTGCAGCAGCTATATAAGATGAAACCAAACCTGCAGAACCACCGCCTATCACCGCCAGGTTGTAATCAAATTGTTTTGGTTTTTTATATTGTTTGAGAACCTTACGCGCCTTGATAAAACTCACCATCTTCTTGGCAACAAGCGGGAAAATTCCTAACAAGGCAAACGAGAAAATTAAACCGGGTGATAAAATTCCTGCCAGTGATTCAAGCGAACCTAACTGACTGCCAGCATTCACAAACACAATGGTGCCCGGCAACATGCCTATCTGGCTCACCAAATAAAAACGCCAGA
>JAUVNZ010000100.1 GCA_030599435.1 Gammaproteobacteria bacterium
GCACCAGCGTTTTCTTAATTACCTCAGCTTTTGTTGATATCTATCATCTGCCCAAAACGCTACCCGGCATTAAGACGGCGTTCCCGCTTCTTCCGCTCCCGAACAAGTGGTGGACATTTGTATTCATTCCAATATGTCACCTGACAGTCCAGACAATAATGACATTCATTCTTGTTTATTTCACCTGTTGGTGCGATTGCCTGTACTTCACATAAATTTGCGCAGACCTGACATGGCTTACCACATTCATTGCGCCTTCTCACCCAATCAAAAACCCGGTTTTGTGCTGGAATAATAAGTGCTGCGGCCAATGGGCAAATGTATTTACAATAGAACTTGCGATTGAATACCGAAATTAATAACAAGACAACAACATAAAGCACAAATGGCCATGGCCGATCAAAGCGCAGAATAGTTGTTTTAAATGGCTCGATTTCAGCGTACTGCTCTGCAAGAGATATTGACTGTAATGAGAGCCCGAATAAGCTTATTAACACGACATACTTTATGGCCCAAAGACGCTCATGGACCATGGTCGGGAATTCCCACTGTTTAACCTTGAAGTGACGGGCTGTCATATTAATCAGTTCCTGCATAGCACCAAATGGACATAACCAGCCACAGTAGACACCACGCCCCCACAACAATAATGTGAATGCCACAAAAGCCCAGAGAATAAAAATAAGGGGATCCAGGGCAAAGGTTTCCCATCTGAAATCATGCATAAAGGCATGAACAAAGGTCAAAACATTGACAATAGAAAGCTGGGCCAGCGCATATCCACCTATAAAAAAAACGGTAAATAACAAAAAACCATTTCGTAAATATTCATACAGGGTTGGTCGTTTTACAATCCAATCCTGAAATAACATGATGGCTGTAAGCAAAATGAGACTAACAATAAGGATACCAATTTCAACGGCACGGCCTTCCCAGATAGTCACCCAGGCCTGCTCTAAACCCAGCTCTTCTAAATTCAACTGAGTTTCAGGCTGAACAGGTTTTTTTTCAGCCGCAAGCGGGGCTCGCCTTGTCAAAAGTACTGGTGGGGGTTTACTTGTTTTTTTATCACGAGTAATACCATGTATAGCTGCAACGGTTCTTGCGGAATTGACTATCGTGGCATTCGAAACCATGACGGTAATGGTCGCACCACTAATCGTATCAATGCCAACAGAACCTGCTTTCTTTTCAGCCCCCACACGGACTCGATCAAAAATGATCACGCCCTTGTATTGATCAATATATTTTTTTAATTGTTTTTCAGAGACACCAACCAATAAAATGGGCTCATGGTGTTCGATTATCTTAAGGCCAGTAATTCGCCCGGAAAGATTCAACCCAACCAGGATATTGATAGGCTTACCTGAATATGCCGGGATAGGCGCAAAGTCTTTTGTAGAAAACACATAGCCCAAAAGCTCATGTTGCTGGTACACGGGCGCAGTAGGTGGTTCCCCCACTATATCGCCTACGTGGGTTAAGCCAGGGAAAAAATTCTTAATTTCCGGATAGGTTTCCAGTATGTTGTTAGCAAACACACCGGAACTCACTGCGCACATCAATATGCCCACAATAAGATAGGGTAAGGATATTATCTTATGCTTATATAAATTTTTTATGACAACCTCTGCTTTTGACTCCAGATATACTGCTCCTAAAGAGCACATCCTGACATCCACACTTCTGCCATGCTATTACATGGCAAGTTTAATCATAAACTAGTTTTCAAGTAATTGATCAGCGTCAAATAATTATCCCGATAAGAAATATGGTCTTTTGCTACAATATCCTGAAATTTATAATAAGATCTTCCATACAGGCACGACCATAAAAATAAAGAGGAGACTCTCCCGATTTTAACTAGCTGGAAATTAAATTTTGATGTGCAACTTTATATTTACGATCTTGATTACTGGCGCTTTAAAGGATCATTGAGACATTTCTCAATACGGCCCAATCAGTATCGTGATAAACTTCTATGACATTATTTCTACTGGTAATATTCATCCCGGAATGGACATATACAAAATAAAATATGTCAGGATGATTTGATCACGAGCCCAATACCTTTATGTATTGCTTGTTTTTGAGATAATTTTTAAATCGCTGGTTATTTATTGGAGTCAAACTTTGGAAATTGTCTGGTTTACTATCGCAGGAATCACTCTTTATCTTGGGTCTGACTGGATCCTGAATTTTATTGAAAAAAAACGGGGCGAACGTTTTCAGAATCGTAGCGTGATTTTTTTCGCTATTATCCTTGTGCTTGCACTTATCTTATTCCAGTCAGTGCAATATTTTATACAAAAGTAACTCCTGCTTTTCTTTATATTTATTTAAACAAGCGATTTTTTTGCCGTAAATAAAACATTACTGTTGTTAGCTTATGCAGAATACATCTTTCGTTCACTATCCTGCTTTACACCTTTTCCTTTTGTCATTGCTTTAAAAACCACCACAAGAAACATCAGTCCGCCAATAATTGCAACCAACCCCCCCAGGCCCATCAAGCCCATAGCGGCTATTTTTTCTATTCCATCAAGTCCTTGTTCAACGCCTGCGACCTTTCGTTGAACGCCATATCCTCCTGACCATACTAATCCCGATATATGTAATAACTGGCCACTTCCATATATGTAAGGTTGTATATTGGCCATTTTCACCTCAGGATACTCATAACCTAAGCGCGGAAGTAAATCATACGTCATTCCCATAAACGCCAATGTAACGCCAACAATAGACCCATGGTAATGGGCCGGGATCGTGACGTTGCTTCCCTGAATTAAGAAACCGATAATCCCACCGACACCAAATAAAATTACAGACATAATCAAACTTGCTCGTAAAGGTGTCTGCGATCCTGACGCTGGTGAACTAATCAAATAACCGTGAAGAATTGCCAAAGCCAATGGTAGTGTGGCCAGACTACCGCCATATGCCATCAACCAGGTAAAAAGTTTGACGTGTTCAACTGAAGTTACTTTATACGAATAGTAGATCAGTGGTGCCATGAACACTGCCATTAACCCCAATATAAACAGAAGCAGTACAACCCTTGGACTCAGTGCAATTCGTACACCCGAAACAGTTGCCAGCCACAACCAGGCAACGAGCATAAGCAACGTATATGTAAATTGCAGCATATGACCACCGCCCCAGAACAGGAGCTCAAAGTAGGCTTTTCCAGTAACAAAATCTGGCATTGCCAGGTAAGACCAGAGAAAAGCAACCAGAGCCATGACCGCAGATACTGCAGCAGTGTTCAGGCCGAAACGTAACGAACTGGCACCTTTTATTTGTAACCCCACCAATGGGATAGCAAGCATACTTCGCAAGACCAGCAAGCTGATTCCGATTACAAAAAACAGCAGGCCGGCTATAAAGATTGAATCCTGCAAGACAGGAATATAATTACTCATTAGTGGGTTGCCATTACCTATAAAAGGTGCCAGCACCATCACTATTGTGCCCAGTGAAGCAAAAATCAAAGCAGACCAACCAAGACGCATGAAACTGGTAGTGGAATTCAAACTCCAGAACACGCCACCAAAAGCAAGAAACCAGACCAGAACAGAGAGATCCACATGAACTACAAGGGCGGTTCGAAAAAAGTCTACTGAGGAGAAAACCTTTTGAATATAGGGCGTGCGAAAAACAACCAATAGTAGTGAAAAAATTCCTGAACCCAATAAAGCAATTAACCCAAGCCAAAGCCAGCCTTTGGCCAAATTATGACGGTAATCATTTGGTACCGGTAATATAAATTCTTCCTGCATATCGTAAATTCTTTACTTTTCAGAAAAGTTTATAATTGCTCTGGTTATTTACCATAAAGACCTACTTGCCCAAAGTTCCTGCTCAGCTTCACTAATATCTAAAAACAAATCCATCAACTTCCTTATTAAAATCAATAACCATTATTTTTCCAGGCTCAAGCTTAACTTCTTCAGAGTATGTGTAATTAAAATCATTCATATCCAGGCTTGATATATCTTTAGCGCTATCTGTTTTCTTAAAGTCATCTTTGAGTTTTACTTTAAATTTATACTTACCAGCTTTAACCGAGAATTTTTTGTAGGTTGTGGATGTGCCATCATTTCGTAATCCGGATGGTAGTAATATTTCGCTATATAATAACTTGCCATCCATTTCCAATACTACAGCTACTCTGGAGCGCTCTCTTGGGCATACTTTTTTTATGCGCATATTGGGTGCAAGACGCGCAAGCTCCTCATCACTACGTTCACGACATTCACTAATAGGCTTGCCCGCATGGCTAAAACTAAGCTTGATTTGAGCCTGATCTGGCTGCAGGTAAACGTAAGCAGGTGAGGCAGACAAATATCCAATAAAGGCAATGAACACGCCGTATGCGGCTATCTGACCTACATATTGTAATACCTTGGCCATAATTATTCTCTTAACTTCCTTTGCAACAAATTATTTCAGGGATTATCAAATCTCTTTTCAGCATAGTATTTTTTGTTACAGTCATCATGACAAGCGTCCATGCAACCGGGCATCCTGGGTCTTAAAATGATTAACAAACCATAATTTTATGCGCTCAGCAAACTTGTTCTTGTCTATATTTTGCATTTCATTGTGGCCATCCATGATGTCACGAAGCTCATCCAGCAATCGCTCATGATCCGCTTTGTGTGCATCATATTGATCATAATGTTGTTCGCGCATGACATTTTCTTCCAGTGCAAAATGAGCTGATATTTTGGCATAAATTTCACCAAGAAATTGCTCCACTGTTTCATCAATCTGCTCTTGCATTATATGTTCATAAAGCTCATTAAGAAGCTCAACCAACTCTTTATGCTCATGATCAACTCCTGGCTCTCCAACGGAGAACTCTTTTTTCCATTCTATTAAGACGATGATTCACCCCCTTTGCTGGTTGGAGTATCAGACACATTAGTATCAACTCCATTTCTTCTGTAGGGACCCATTTCCCGTAACTGAGCCTGGAATGAGGCCAGTTCTGCTTTTTGTCTGGCAAAACCTACAGGACCTGACCAACATGTGGCTACACGCTCACGAGGTACCTTTTTTCGAAGCGCTGGATCACGTTGTCCGGCAATACGTTGTTCTGTCCAATCAATGCCCAGACGGTAGTAACAATCACCATGCTGACAACCAGTAAGGAACACACCATCTACATGGTCTCTGGCAATCACAAAATCTATAAATGATGGCGGCAATGCCGAAATACATGGTAACGAAATTACTGCCACACCTGATCCTTGCAACTTGTTGATATCAGCCCCATTACGACAGCCATATACTATCACCCTGTCATTGCCAGTTAACCTTTCTGCGGCTTGCACAGTTTTATCCCTGATATCCTTGATCGTTAACTGTGGCATATCAATGCCTGGCACTAAAGCTGTCGCTCGCCGAAATGGCGTTGCAGTCGGGCACGCACCAACACAAATGCCGCAGCTGGCACACAATGTGGTGTCAACAACGGCCTCACGTAAAAATGGTAAATTATCCGTACGTGGATGCATATCGACTGCACCAAATGGACAATCATCGAAACAGCGTCCACATCCATTGCAATTATCAAGGTTGACCACAGCGGCAGGTTCTGGCTTGTGAGGAGGTAACCAGGGCATAAACACTAACAACACAGTAACACCAGTAATCAAGGCCCATACGCCCCCCGCCGGCCACATATCAAGCAAGGGATAAAAATTGAGATAAAACCAGTCAAGGTTTACGACAGAGACAATCTTATCCAGATTGGCTGGTTCCTGGCTCACGGCTGGCAAGGCAAACGAAAGTACTATCAGCGCCATAGTAGTGCCTATTGCCAGAACACGTGTTGGGTTGGTACGGGGAAGGGTCATACGCTGGATATGTATCCACATGCCAAGCAACAAGAATAATGGTATAGCAATATGCAGGAACGCCAGTAATGAAAAGAATCGATCACTCAGACTTGCCTGGTTGAGAAAGTTTCGTGCTATTGGATCGGTTAGAAAAGGCAACCAATCCAGCCATTCAGCCGTTGTTATGGCAATGTATTGAGCCAGACTATCCCATACCAGCCAGTACCCCCCTATTCCCGCTGCAAACATTAACCACAATAATGGTACACCGGTAACCCAGGAGAACCATCGAAAGTAGCGATAACGACCAATAAAGAACTCTCGTAGAATATGCAATACAATTGTTACTACAAAAGCATCTGATGCGTAACGATGTAAGCTGCGCATCACACCGCCAAGATACCACTGCTCATTGGTTAA
>JAUVNZ010000231.1 GCA_030599435.1 Gammaproteobacteria bacterium
CCCATTTCTTCCATGGCCAGACACATGGCGGCACGGATGTCATGCAGGCTGTCCACTGGAGGAACGGGGAAGTAACCGCCTTTCACACCAGGACGGTGACCGATGTTGCCGTCTTCGTAAACTTTTTCAGAGTTCCATTCAGACTCTTCAGAATCAACTTTATAGAAGCTTCCTGCCATAGTGGTACCCCAGCGAACGTCATCGAGGATGAAGAATTCTGGCTCTGGCCCGAAGAAAGCTTTGTCGGCAATACCGGTGCTTTTCAGGTAGGCTTCGGCGCGATCAGCAACAGAGCGAGGATCACGCTCGTAACCTTGGCCGGTAGATGGTTCGAGGATGTTGCAAGTGATGTTGATCATGGCTTCGTCGGAGAAAAGATCCATCACCGCAGTAGAGGTATCAGGCATGAGGATCATGTCGGATTCATTAATACCCTTCCAGCCTGCGATGGATGAACCATCGAACATTTTACCGTCGGTGAAGGTGCCTTCATCCACCTGGCTTGAAGGTACTGTTACGTGCTGCTCTTTGCCGTGGGTATCAGTGAAGCGGAAGTCTACGAACTTCGCCTCGTTATCTGCGATCATTTTAAGAACGTCTTTTGCGGACATTGTAAATTCTCCTGATTGTTTATAGCTATATATTGTTAACTGTTTGTTTATGCTTATTTATGTTTATTAATGCTTTTTTTTAGCTAATATCTGTGGGGATCTCTCCCCTGTAGAATCCCATTTTTAATGGAAATCCGTATTAGCAAAACTCTAATTTTCTGGAATAAAAAACCCGGTATACAAAACTTAGTGCATGAAATATGCCACAGGCAATTTAAACAATAAAATCAATGTCTTGTTGATGCTGTGCCAGCCTGGCGAAACTCTATCCCTCTTCTGTTAGCACTAATATAATGCAACTTGTTTAAAGCTGCACAGTGTCAGTGCATTTTTTGTTGTTATTAAAATAGTCGTTCTTAACGCTTAGAAAGATTAAAAGTTATCCGTTAGTCACTGCCCAAAAAGAGACTCCCAAAGAAAGCGGTCGCGGGCTCAGTGAAAATGTACCTGAACATCAGCAATACACTCTTCTTCCTGTGCCAATCGATTAAGCTTGTCGGCCATCGATTGCGCTGCGGCGATATCCCTCATTTCGCCGAATGGTAATGATAACTCGACATGAATTTTCCCGTCTAGGTAGTGGAGCATGGTTTTTTCAACATGTTTGGCTGCTTCCAGCCCTTGCCAGCGTTTTTCGAGGATTTCCAGTACCTCTTTTCGTAGTGGTAAGCCACTGCTCGGGGCCATTTTTTCATCATCTTCGGGGTCAATATGAACCATGACGTCGGTTACCGCCTCTACGTCCCGCATAATTTGAGCGCGTACGGTGTCGCTAACACGATGGCCTTCAGATACGCTAATTTTCGGGTTGACCAGAATATGGACATCCACCAGGCCATCGCTGCCCATGCGTCGAGTGCGCAACATGTGCAGGGCGACCACATCATCGACAGATTGAATGGCTTTGGTGATTTGTTCGATTTCTTCAGGCTCCATGGCGGTATCGATGAGTTCCTGGGTGCTTTGCCAGGCCAGATCAAAACCGATTTTACCCACCATTAAACCAACGCCAATGGCGGCCAGGGCGTCGAGATATTCAAACCCCGCCATGCTGCCCAGTACACCGAAAACGACAATTATTGAGGAAATGGCATCGGAGCGGCTGTGCCAGGCATTGGCCCGCAACAGGTTGGAATTATGTTTTTCAGCCGTGCGAATGGTGTATTGGTAAATAGCTTCTTTGCTGACGATGGAAATCGCTGCAACCGCCAGGGCTAACCAGCCCGGGTGCATCAGTAATTCGGGGTGCATCAGGCGCAGGCCAGCATCATAGGCGATGCCGATGGCGACAGCGATAAGAGCCACACCAAGTATGACGGTGCTCAGGGTTTCGATACGTCCATGGCCGTAGGGGTGTTTCTCGTCGGCCTCCCGTCTGCCATGTTTGACGGCGAACAGTACCAGGCCGTCAGTGGCCAGATCAGAGAACGAATGGATACCATCGGCAATCAGGGCCTGAGAGTTGCCGACAACTCCGACAACAATTTTGGCGACACCCAGCAGCAGATCAACAGCGGAGCCGACTAAAGTGACCTTACGGGCTTCCTGGTAACGCTCCTCATTTAGAGCGCTCAGATGGGCGTGTTGATGGTGACCGTGCCCCATTTCCTGATTCTCAGTTTTTTCCGACCCGAATTGAGATCAGCACTTCATTGGTGTCCGGATCAGTAATGCGTGCCTCGACAATTTCATGGCCATTAATACGGCACCAGGCGGGAATATCGCAGAGTGCGCCAGGGTCGGTGCAGCTGACATCAAGGGTATCGCCCTCCGGTAAAGTTAGCACCATATTCTGGGTGCGAATCACGGGCAGAGGGCAGAGTACATTGCGGGCGTCCAGTTTATGGTGGGTCTGTTTACGAGAGGCCATTTTGCGAGAGGTCGATTTATTAGGGGTCTGTTTTTGATTAATCACAGGTACCACTCCGCAGGAATATCTTCTATCTGGTATGGGGGGACTTCCATTTCAATCATTTCAGTTGTTTCTCCATTTTTGTTATGTACTTCCACGCGCACGCTGGGCGCTTTTTTGCCCTGACTAAAACGAGCCGCGAGCCGTGCCGCAATTTTTAACTCTTCTTCGTTGATGTTGCCGTCGATTAAAACTAGCGGACCAGGATGGCTAACCGGAATTATATGTGTGAATTGTTTGCGATAACCTTCCAGAAAGCGATTTTCTCCTTCTTCGCGACCCACAATCAGTTTGAAATGGGGGCGAGGACGCAGGTGCCGGCCGACTTTGAGTAACATAATGTCATCGAGCTCATATTGCCGCTCACCACGTGTCGTCCACAGGTCAGCCAGTTTATTGGAATAGGCCGCATCAGTAAGAAAACAGCAGCCACCCGCAGGCTGAGCAAAATCCTCTATGCCCATTTGGCCTGCTAAAGCAATTTGGGGTTTACGACCACGGCCGTTGAACTCAAATAATTTCTCACGATCCACCCAGCCTTCACGTTCTGGCAGGGTCTCGGGCAGTATTTTCGCGCACAGTGGGCGCAGTAAGCGATCTTCAGCCCCAGACTCTCGCTGGATTACTGGCATGGTATCGCGTCGTTGTGACATAGGTCGCTGGCCAACAACTTCACCCGTAATAATAAAATCAAAACCATTTTCCTGAATCCATTCGTGGGCTTTTTTCACCATAAAACACTTACAGTCCAGGCAGGGATTCATATTACTGCCATAACCGTGTTTGGGATTTATCACCACGTCTTTGTATTCATCGATCACATCGATGATATGCAATTTGATGCCCAGCTGTTCTGCTACCCACAGGGCGTTGTTGCGCTTGGGTTTGGCTTTGTCTTTTTTGCGGATGGCATGGGTATGGCCTTCCACACAAAAGCCGGTGTAGAAATTAATACC
>JAUVNZ010000272.1 GCA_030599435.1 Gammaproteobacteria bacterium
CAAAAGCAAAGGCAAAATCAATACAAAACAATAATTCGCATCAACGGTTGCCATAAAAATGTTCCTGAAATGATTTTCGGAAATGCTGATGGCACATCAAACAGGTATTTTGCAGCGTTGCGAAATTTGAAATTATCGCGTAGCCATCTTCACGTGTCGCAGATTCGCCCAGTACACGTGCTGCCTCATGTGTTTTTCCATCATAGCCTTTGAATTTGCTTACATCGGTGCCGACAAATGCAAGGATTTTCACTTTCTCAAACACTGGCGGTTGTGGATGATCAGCAATCAGTGGTGCGGTTTTTTCGACCAGCTTCCAGTCCTCTCGAGAAATACCATCGGCGATAACCTGCATGTTTTTACCCATACCTTTCATGATTTTTTGTAATGCCAGGGATTCAGGATTGGTTTCGGCAAATGTCTGGCTGCAGGTCATTATGATAACCGCTCCAGCAATTAGACTGTTCCCTTTAATATGTGATGTTTTCATGGTTACTGTTCTCTAAATTTAATAATCATCAGGATTATTTATAATTTTGTGTATTGATTATTAACACGTTACAAAAATAAACGCGTTCTAAATTGTGCGCATGTTATAGGCCTAACTGTATGGAGATTCCCCAATAGCGCAGATCATCCTGATAAAACTGCCCGTAAGGTGACGGCCCATCGTATAACTCCATAAGTACGCTCCAACTGCGCTTGCTGTTATGGGTATTATTAAGTGGTGCGAATTCAAGCCCTGCTTTGACACTAACCTGTATCGCCGTGTCATCCTATCCTGTTGCCAGTGTTTTACATCCAAACCTGCTACCCATCGGGCAGCACCCAGGTGAGAAAAACTAAAGGATGCTTCACTATTTTGCCAGTCAAGTCCAACATGTACCAAGCCTTCAGCAAGGTCTAAAGGCTCACGATGAAACAGGTACTCACCGCCACCATAGGCACGTATTCCACCAAAATCATGTGCCACAAGGACTTCAATCGATTCGAAGCTAAGGTTTACGCGTTCTGGTTGAACACGTAATAAAAATTCGTCACCCAGATGCGAGCTCTGGTGGTAAACACGTACCCGACCCGACCAGTCATTGTGCCGCCAGGTCACCGGCACACCAATCACATAATCAGCATTCATCAGGTCACTGGACTCTGATTCAAGGTCGAACTGAGCAAACACTGCGGCTGAAATCCCAAGTTGCCATCCTTGTTGCGGATTAGATCCGTGACGTACAATTCCAAAATTTTCACCAAAACCAACTGCGGCGATGGTGGTATTTTGAATAGCGGAATTGACCTTTAGTGCGCTGACGAAAAACCGGGGTTCTTTAGGATCCGCACGCAATGGCTCGAAAAGTTGTGTAGCCGGTAACGGGGTTAATGCATCGTCCTGAGAGTTGCTGTCTACTTTATTGACCTGTGAAAAATTTTCAGTGCAGGTAACTGGTTTATTAATTTCTGTTGCGCACACCGGGGCTGCGCTTAGCAGCAGAAAAATGATTGTAATAAAACGGCGGTTTTTGATGTCTTTCTGCGGTGAAATAAAGGAGACTTTTCCCCATTGTTTAGCGGACTCTATAGCCATAATAATTTAGCAGTGGAACTATGCGCCTAAAGCTGCACCCGCAGTTGTTATTCGGTAAACAACTGCGGGCTGTAGCTCATCCTATATGTTTGCTCCATCACCATTCCAGATGAAACTGCCCATCAGCAGATTCGCACCAGTAGCCTGTGTTTTAATCACGTTCCAGGTATCCAGGTTGATCCGATAAAAAACACCATCATGACTTGCGGCACTATAGAAGTACTGCATATCCAGACTAACGCCCGAGGTGTGCGCCTGTGACTTGTAATCAAAAGATGAAATGTTTTTATCAACGAAAAAGAACGAAGTAAATGCAAAGCATGACATTAATAAACTGTAGAAAAATATATTACTCATGATGGCGCAGTAAACGAAACCATGCGAAGGCGGCAATGATAATCCATATTCCTGAGCGTAGTGTCATGGCAAACACCGTGCGCTGTTCATATTCACCACCATTTAAAACGTGTATTCCAAAAGCAGCAAAAACCATGAGTGTTAATGAGGCAATAGTGATTGCCAACATTGGCGCCCAGGATTTTTTCAGCCAGAGACCAAGCCCGGCAGCTATATAGAAAAAGCCTGCCAAAAAGTTGAACCAAAGTACAAAATCGACATAGTTTCCTGCCGCCTGTCTTGCTTCACCATCAATAAACAGTACGCTGCCACCTGATTTAATGGTCATTGCACCAAAAACCACCGCGATAATTGCGCTAACCCAGACCCATACGGGCCGTTTTCTAATAGTCATTTTTAAGTTCCTTTATCAACGTTAAAACCAGAATTTATATAATGTGCAATCTGCCATATTTCTTTATCGGAAAGCCGCTCGCCAAATGCAGGCATAGCACTGTCAAAAGGTTTGCCGCCTTCCGATATCGTCCAGAAAAAGAAGACATCTGTCGCTATTGGTAATCTACGGGTAAACGCCAGGTTGGCCGGAGGGGGAACCAGCTGCCTGCCTGCCGGGCCATCTCCGTCACCCGCTTTTCCATGACACGTCAGGCATTGCATTTGATAGAGCTTTTCTCCATCAGAAATATTCACTTGAGATACAGGCAGTGGGTTACTTAAATCAGCATACTGATCAGGTATATCTCCCCACATATATTCTGTGTAGCGACCGATAAAGATGGAGTTTGATTCATTAATACCAATATGCGAGCAACCGGTAGCAGCCAAAACCAGTAATAGTAATGAGACCCTGTATAGCGTGCGAAGTGACAACATTATTTAATCTCAATCATGTCTATTTAAAAGTGCATGATGCGTTGCTCTGGCAACGGTGGCGTATTGTCTGCGGTAACTCCTTTGTACTTTGGCAAGCGAGAACTGAGTTCCCGCAGCAGCTCATCATACATCCGGTCCTTCTCTACATTGCTCTCGCGTTTAGCATCCAGGTCAGTGAGGTTTCTTATTGCCTGTTGAACATAGGGGTGATCCTGTGTGTAATTCTGCTTCAGCAGGAACAAC
>JAUVNZ010000064.1 GCA_030599435.1 Gammaproteobacteria bacterium
ACAAATTTTGTCTAGTTGGGCAATGGTTCCATCCATTGAAAATACACCGTCGGTGGTAATCAGAATGCGACGTGCTCCGCCGGCCTTTGCTTCTTTTAATTTACTCTCAAGGTCTTCCATATTGTTATTTTTATAACGGAAGCGAGCGGCTTTACATAATCGCACGCCGTCAATGATGGAAGCGTGGTTCAGCTCATCAGAAATAACGGCATCATCTTTGGTTAGAATGGTTTCGAAAAGTCCGGTATTGGCATCAAAACAGGCGGCATAGAGAATGGTGTTTTCCATTCCGAGGAAATTGGAGACTTTGTTTTCAAGGGTTTTGTGAATAGTTTGTGTGCCACAAATAAAACGCACAGAAGCGAGCCCAAATCCCCACTTATCATAACTATCTTTGGCGGCCTGAATAACATCTGGATTATTAGCCAGGCCAAGGTAATTATTGGCGCACATGTTAACGACTTCGCTACCGTCAGCGAGAGTAATGTCATTTTTTTGTTCGGAAGCAATGATGCGCTCATTTTTCCAAAGACCGGCTTCTTTTATTTCTTCTAATTCCTTTGCCAGGCTTGTTTTCGCGCTAATGAAACTCATGTTGTACCTTTAGTTTTTAAATATTAGTTATCTTCCCAATTGAGGATGACCTTGCCAGATTGCCCCGACCGCATGACATCAAAGCCTTTCTGGAAATCGGTGTAGTGAAAACGGTGAGTGATAATTTTTTCCAGAGGCAGGCCACTTTGTACCATCATGACACCTTTATACCATGTCTCAAATATCTCACGGCCATAGATACCTTTAATAAATAATCCTTTGAAAACGACTTTGGTCCAGTCGATACCCGTGCCATCCGGTAAAATACCAAGCATGGCAATACTGCCACCATTAATCATTTTTCCAAGTACTTCCTTAAAGGCATCAGGCGAACCTGACATTTCGAGGCACACATCAAAACCTTCGAGAATGCCAAGGTTTCGCATAAAGTCTTCTGTGATTCCTTCCTTAGTTACATTGACAGGAACCGCTTTTGGAACAATGTTCTTTGCAAGTTTCAACCTGTAATCATTGATGTCAGAAATAACGATATTGCGTGCTCCGCAATGGGCCGCAACCATGGCAGCCATAATACCAATTGGGCCGGCGCCAGTAATTAACACATCTTCGCCCACCATATTAAAAGAAAGAGCTGTGTGGACTGCATTACCGTATGGGTCGAAACAGGCTAGGACATCAGTAGGAATTTTTATGTTTGGCCTAAAAACATTTTTTGCAGGAATTGATAAGTACTCCGCAAAACAACCCGTGCGATTAACACCAATGCCAATTGTATTAGGGCAAAGGTGACGTCTACCCGCCAGGCAGTTGCGACAACGCTCGCAGACAATGTGCCCCTCACCAGAAACTACATCACCAATATTTAGCTCAGAAACATTGGCGCCCAATTCAACAATAACACCAGCAAACTCATGGCCAATAGTCATTGGTACCGGGATGGTTTTTTGTGCCCACTCGTCCCAGTTATAGATGTGCACATCAGTACCACAAATGGCTGTTTTCTGAATTTTGACCAGAACGTCGTTATTCCCAACCTCCGGAATAGGGGCGTCTTCTAGCCATAATCCTTCTTTGGCATGTTTTTTAACCAGGGCTTTCATTGTCTTTATGGCATCAGTCATAGCTTCAATATTACCTAGATTCCTTGCCACGGGGTAGTGAAGAGACAACAATGCTATAATTCCTCATAGTTTTGTTTATTTATCTGATAAATACAGTAGGATTTTATGGATCAGCAACTGATTTTCGACCTCGATCTGATTAGCCGTTACGACAAGTCTGGCCCGCGTTATACCTCGTATCCCACGGCGGTTAAGTTCGATGAGGCTTTTGGCGAGGCCCAATATCGGGCTTGTGCTGGGCTTACCAACCAGGAAAGTCGAGAGTTGGTTAAGCAGGGGTTGCGACCCAAGCCTTTATCTTTATATTTCCATATTCCATTTTGCGACACGGTATGTTTTTACTGTGGCTGCAGTAAAGTGGCTACCAAAGATCGCACCAAGGCACAGCCGTATCTTGATCGGGTTTACAAAGAGCTCACCATGCAGTCCGAGCTGTTTGACGAAGATCGTATTGTAGACCAATTACACTGGGGTGGCGGAACACCAACCTTTATTAGTCATGATCAAATGCGTGAGTTGATGACTGAAACACGCAAAAATTTCCAGCTTCATGATGATGACAGGGGTGAATATTCCATCGAAATTGATCCGCGTGAAGTTACTGTGGAATCTATTGCACTTTTACGGGAGATTGGTTTTAACCGCATGAGTCTGGGTGTACAGGATTTTGATGCTGCTGTACAAAAATCCGTGAATCGTATTCAAAGTGAAGAGGTTACCTTTGCAACCCTAACTGCGGCAAAATCAGAAGGTTTTAAGTCCGTTAGTATTGATTTGATTTACGGATTGCCTTTTCAAACAGTGGAAAGTTTTTCAAGAACGGTTGATAAGGTTATTGCTGCATCTCCAGATCGGTTGTCTGTATTTAACTATGCGCATCTACCTGAAATGTTTAAGCCACAGCGGCGTATCAGTGAAGATGATCTCCCGTCTGCCTCAGAAAAACTGGATATTTTGCAAGATACCAACGAACGTCTTTCCAAAGCGGGTTACGTTTATATAGGCATGGACCATTTTGCCAGACCTGATGATGAGTTGGCGGTGGCGCAACGCGAACACACCTTATATAGAAATTTCCAGGGTTATTCGACGCATGCCGACTGTGATCTGATTGGCCTGGGTATTACCTCTATTGGCAAGGTGGGCAATACATACAGCCAGAATGTAAAAACATTAGACGAATACTATGCACTTATTGATGCTGGGAGAATAGCAGTATTTCGTGGCCTGGAACTGGATACGGATGATGTGTTACGAAGGGAAGTGATTAGCCAGATAATTTGTAACTTTTCATTGAGGCCAGCAGAAATAGAGCAACAGTTTAATATTAATTTTAAAGAGTATTTTTCCACTGAGCTCGAAGAGCTTCGTGCGATGGCCGATGATGGTCTGCTAACTCTTGATGAAACTATGAATATCAATGTAGAACCTGCTGGGCGTTTGCTCATTCGCAACGTATGTATGGTATTTGATAAATATCTTCAACAGGCCAGTGGGCAGCGTTTTTCCAAGGTCATTTAGGAAACCCCTGATTAAGTCCCTGAAGCGGCGCTTGCTGCGTTAAAAAGAAATTCAAAATGTGGGGTCGTGAAGCGATAAACTGCGTGTAAACTGCGCTTTTGAATTTCTTTTTGCCTCGAGCACATGGATGTGCGAGGTAGAGCAATGCAGGAGCAATTGCCGATAGCCATCATCCGCTTGATGAACTAAATCAGAGGTTTCCTTTGTAGCATACTTCCTAACTTCGGCCTAAATCTGTACCCTAATCTGCCGATAGTTGTAATGCCCGCTATACTAGGGTGTCGAAATAATGGGCATCTGGATAGTTAATGAAACCACTGGCAATAAAAAGGAATAATAATGGCGTTAATAGATGATTTTAAGGGAGATGAATCCTGGCGCATGTTCAGGATATTGAGTGAGTTTACCGAGGGGATCGATAAACTTGCGGACCTTGGTCACGCCGTATCCATTTTTGGTTCTGCAAGACTTGAAGCGGATAATGTTTATTACCAACAGGCAGTTGAAATAGCCCAAAGATTAGCAAAAAATAATTTTGATATTATTACCGGAGGTGGTCCCGGTATTATGGAGGCTGCAAATAAAGGTGCGCTTGATGAAGAAACCAAGTCTGTGGGATTAAATATCCGTTTACCACAGGAGCAGGCGGCTAATCCTTACCAAAATATTTCTCTCGATTATCGATACTTTTTTGTACGCAAAGTGATGTTTGTAAAACATTCTATGGGTTATGTCATTATGCCAGGAGGTTTTGGTACGCTGGACGAATTTTTTGAAGCGCTCACGTTGATGCAAACAGAAAAAATATTTCCGATGCCGCTGATTTTATTTGGTGTGGAATTTTGGCATGGCCTGATTGAATGGCTAAAAGCTACCATGGTACCCAACGGAACAATTTCAGAAGATGATTTTGAGTTTATTACAGTAACAGATGATATTGATGAGGTCGTTTCCATTATGGCCAAGCATCGTGAATGGAAAGAAAGTAAAAAACACCACGAAGATAATAATTGATTGACTATTTGAGCCGACTGTGAGGATTAACTGAGCAGTAGATACATAAGCGCACAGTTCAATATTACCAGGGCAATTGCTAAACCCCGCCAGAAGGCAATTGGGTTTTGTTCCAAAAGAGGGCGGCGGGCATCGGCCATAAAATCCGTATTAGGGTGTGTTAAATCATGAATAAATTCTGACAACAGGCTATATCGTTGTTCAGGGTCTGGATGAACGGCTTTCCGTAACGTACGATCCATCCATGTTGGTATCATGGGATTGTGTTGAGTGCTGATTTGGTAGTAAAGATTTCTGGGTCTCCGGCCAATATCTACCTTCTCCAGTGCAGAATTATAGGGCAGCTTACCGGTAAGTAACTCATAAGCGATGGTGCCAAGTGAAAAAATATCCGAACGATTACTGCCGGGCTGACCTAGAAGGTATTCTGGTGCAGTGTAGTTTACTGTGCCTAACAGGTTAAGTCGTTCGATAGGCGTAGTGATTTCTGCAATACCCGCTATTTTTGTTGATCCAAAATCTATCACCGTTACCTTGCCGGTGGCATCAATCATAATATTTTCTGGTTTAATGTCCTGATGTAGCATTTCCAGGCGATGGAATGCGCGTAATCCAGTTGCGATTTGTTCTATGATCAGACGCACTTCTTTTATATCTGGACGGGAATGAAAATTCATCCAATCCCGTAGGGTTTGGCCGTCGATGTATTCGGTAACGTAATAAAGGAATTGTCGTGGTCTTGTTTGTTTGCATATTTTCAAAACCCGGGAGTTGTGAATTCGTTTACCGATCCATTCCTCACGAATAAAATTTTCAATATAGGTGGGTTCATCCTCATAATTCACCGAAGGTGTTTTAATCACAACGGCTTCGCCTGTATCAGTATCTATAGCTTTGTATACTTGCGTGCGTTTACTGGCGTGGATTTCACGTTCAATACGATAGCCATCTAAAATCATTCCAGGTTCGAGATCAGGTGGGAAGGGAAGACGAGTTAGTTCATTAAATGCCTCGTTAGCGCTTTGTACTGGCAAAGCATCAATACGTAAAACCTGGCAGGTTATATTGTCTGTGCTGCCTTTTTCAAGAGAATATTGAACAACCTCTTTGGCGGCTTTATCAAGATCTTCGTTTTTTGAAATTATATCTGATATTTCATGATCAGAAATAAAATCGTGAACACCATCTGTTGTTAATACATACATCCCACCATTTTCGAGTTCAATTTTTCGATAATCAATTTCTAGATGTACGTCAATTCCCATAGCGCGGCTTAGATAATTATTATCTGAAACTGTACGTCGGTGGTCTGTCGTTAGACACTCAAGAGAATTCTTTTGCAAATGGTATATTCGAGTGTCTCCCACATGAAATATATGTCCGGTGGTAGATTTTAAAACCAGGGCAGTAAAAGTGGTAATCATTCCCCGAGTAATGTTATTAGTAGGGGCGCTATTCTGCTGACCTTTACTGTATAACCAACTATTGATAGCGGTTAATATTTTGTGAGCGGAAGTTTTAACTGTCCAGGAATCTGGTGTCGAATAATAATCTGAAAGAAAGCTGGCGACGCAGGTCTCAGCAGCTTCGCGACCAGAAAGGCTGCTGCTGACGCCATCAGCAATGGCAATGGCTATACCTTTATTACTCAGCTGTGGTTCCTCGGGCATCATTGCGCCGTAGAAGTCCTGATTCTCTTCTTTAAGGCCTTGTTCAGAATACTGGCCAATCGTTATGCTGAGTTTTTCGGACATACTTTTCTTTTAACCGAGTGATAACCGATAAATAGTCTTTGTTTACTCTATCACGCTTTATTATGACTCTTTATTAAGAGAAGGGGTTAACTCACTTCTATCATTTGCACAGTTCCATCTGGCAGGGTTTCTGTTATTTGTCCTTTGGGTTCTTCAAGGAAAAATAGTATTAAAGCAAGTACAAAGGCTGCGACAACTCCGATGTAAAGGAAAAACTGGTCGTAATCCACCAGAGAGTTAATAGTAAGAAACATAACTGCGCCCACATTACCAAAGGCACCAGCCATGCCAGCTATTTGTCCTGTCATTCTACGTTGTACCAATGGCACCATGGCATACACAGCACCTGAACCCGCCTTTGAGAAAATACCACCAATAATGCTAATACCCACTACCAACCAGATTGACCATGATTTATCGACTAAACTCAGGATCAGAAAGCTGATTGTTATACCCGCAAACGCAATACCCAGGGTAAGCTTGCGTCCAATTTTATCACTTATCCAGCCTCCACCAGGGCGAGCCACAAGATTAATAAAGGGGTAGATGCCTGCTAACAGTGCTGCGGTTACTTTAGGTACATCAAACCAGGTGACGTAAAACATAGCTAGCATGGAAACTACAGCAAGCTCGGTACCGAATGTTACGAGGTATGCAAAATCCAGTATGGCTACTTGCTTGAACTTATAGCGGTGTAGTTCAGGTACGGGCTTTTTCAATACATGTCCATTGATGTGCCAGATTTTCCAAACTTGTACACAATAAATAACCATCAAAGTGCCGTAGATGAAATTGGTCATCGCTTCATCAATCAGTCCCATATGAGTGGGGGAAAGTTTCCAGGTAAGTAAGGCCAGTGCCAGAAACAAAGGGATATTCATAAGAATGTAAAGCAGCAAGTCACCCCCACTGGTCACTTCCATAGCGCCCGTTTTCTTGGGTTTAAAATAAGTAGAACCTTTGGGAGTATTACTCACAATAAAGTAATAAATTGTGCCGTAGATCATCGCAGCCACACTGGCAGCCGTTATGGCAATTCGCCAACCATCAGCATTACCTACAGTTGCTGCAATGAATGGAAGAGACATCGCCGCACCAGCTGCACCAAAGTTCCCCCAACCACCATAAATCCCCTGAGCCAGGCCAGTTTGTTTTGCTGGGAACCACTCTCCAATCATACGAATGCCGACAACAAAACCTGCGCCAATAAAACCTGAGAGAAAACGCAGAATAGCAAGATGTTCATAATTCTCAGCCCAGGCAAAGGCAATACTGATGGCACCGCCAGATATCAATATGCTGGTAAACATGATGCGTGGGCCGAATCTGTCCACGAGCATGCCCACAATGATTCGGGCAGGGATGGTCATGGCCACATTGAGAATTAATAACACTTTGGCTTGCTGATCAGTCAGGCCAAGCGCTTCCCTGATAAAAGGCATTAAGGGGCCAAGGCCTAGCCAGACCACAAAAGTCATAAAAAAGGCGAACCACGTGTAGTGCAGAATGCGGATATTTGCCTGTGATAGATCAAAAATATTGAGTTTTTGTGGCATTGAGTTCTCGACTCAAGAAGTTGCGTAGCTGTAGTTAATACACTGCTATAGAGCAACTAGTGTGCCAACTGGCTAACCTATTGAAAATAAATGATAATTAGACTTTTTTTGATTTTTGGAAAGGGCTAAAAGGCACTTTCATGGTGCTTGTCAGAGCTCAGAAGCACTATTTTTAGGTCCAGGGATGCGTCCAAATTTTGAGGGTTGGACCGTTGCAGTGCATCAAGCAAGATATAAAAAATACTTTAGAATCAATAAAATAGACTAATTCTTCAGACGAATTATATTGAAAAGAGCTTTTTATCTTAAATCATCAAATTGAATATTAGTGA
>JAUVNZ010000343.1 GCA_030599435.1 Gammaproteobacteria bacterium
ACGAACCTTTTACGAATCTATTAACGCAGGGCATGGTGCTCAAAGATGGCACCAAGATGTCCAAGTCCAAAGGTAATACCGTCGACCCGCAGGAGCTCATCGCAAAATACGGCGCTGATACCGTGCGTCTGTTTACTATGTTCGCCTCACCGCCGGAGCAGTCACTGGAATGGAATGACGATGCGGTAGAGGGTGCGTTTCGTTTTCTTAAACGTGTGTGGCGAACTGTACACGACGAAGGTCGTCTGCCAGCACTTAAACAATGGTATGCCGATGGTGCAACGGTTGATGTTGGCAGTTTGTCTGATGAACAGAAAAAATTGCGGGCCGAGATTCATAGTTTACTGGAGCAAGCTAATCGTGACGTGGAGAAATATCAGTTTAATACCGTCGTTGCCGCGGCGATGAAAATGGTGAATGCCCTTTCTCAAGTGAAAGAGCTGAAAGATCCGATTTATGCTGAAGGAGTCGATATTCTGTTGCGACTATTGTCGCCAATAGTACCTCACGTTACTCATGTGCTTTGGCAGAGCGTTGGTTGCGAAGGTGATGTGCTTAATGCAACCTGGCCAGAGCCTGATAAAAACGCCATGGTGCAAGATACCATTGAGCTAATGGTACAGGTCAATGGTAAAGTGCGCGGTAAGATTTCTGTGGCAGCTGATGCGGCGAAAGATGTTATCGAACAAACAGCGCTCTCGGATGCAAATGTGCAAAAATTCTCTGAAGGTAAGAACGTGGTAAAGGTGATTGTTGTGCCGGGGCGGCTGGTTAATGTGGTGGTGAAATAACGTTATCAATATAAAACCAGTACGGTGGATTAACCTTCATTTGATTTAACCGCACATGGCATGAGGATTAAGCATCATATCTGCCTGGTCTTTTTCAAGAAAGTTTTTGTCTGGACGTTAATCAGGGTATCGATTTAAATCTATTTCAGGCACAAATATAAGATTCTGATATCTCAACCAATGTTTTCATTTTAAAGCTATGCGCCACACTAACATCTAAAAAGTAAGCAACCATACCTGGAAAGAATGTTATGGTTCACGCTACACAACCTAATGGTACTCATATGATTAAGCGCACTATTTCTAAGAAGTCCAGGAAGCTAAGCCACAATAGAATCAACTCAGTAAGATCACGGGCCACAGTCATACCTGGAGCGCTGTTAGTGGTACTTTTAGCATTAGCACCGACACATTTGTTCGCATCAGATAACATCCCTATGCATGATAGAGGCGCGAATACATTTTATATCAATGGAAACATCCGTGGCCTTGGCCCGACAGAGTTTATGGTTGACACTGGTTCTGGCTACATGACTATCAACCAAAACACACTGGACATTTTGCGTGATAAAGGTGAAGTAACCTATGTCAAACAATTGACAGGCATACTCGCTGATGGCCAACAAAAGACCTATCCAGTTTATCGGATAGCATACATGCGCCTTGGAGAATCCTGTGTATTACGCGGTGTTGAAGCCGCCGTGTTTCCTGGCAACACTCGCCATATTCTTGGGTTAAGCGCGTTAAAAAAAGCGGGAGAATTTACTTTCGCTTTTAGCCCCCCAGAACTACGTTTAAGCGATTGCGCGAAGGCCTCTACTTAATCACCAAACAGAACATTTTCCAGTGAACGTGTGATGCCTACTTCCGTCATCATGGGCTGATATTTACTAACAGAAGAAACTGGGGTGACTTTCCCCACCCCACACGGTCGGTTGATACTAGAGAACATCCCCTTCCTCTGCAGGGTCATCATCCACTAATTCGATATAGACTGAACTAGCTGGCTTTACAGACTCCATTGCGGCAAATGACGATTTTTCACCAGGCAATATATCATCATCAAATATATAAGCCTCTTCATCACCCATTCTATCAAACCAAAGGTCATGTTCTCTTTCGGACAAACTTCCCGCCGAAGCAATACTCATTACGACTAAAGACAAAAAAGCTACTACAAAAGATAATTTATTCATATTTCACCTCCATGTGCACGACGCTCTCCTTGAAGGGGTCAAAGAGGAAACGCGCACAGCGTCTTTGAAATCTATAGACGCAAGGGCTAATTTTTTGTTACACGCGAAATAGAAAATGAATAATGTCTAAGAACTAAGTATTTCCATTATGGTATTAAAATTATATATACGAAAACATTGCGCATATTTTGTCTAACGGTTAAATCGGTTAACTTGATCGGCAATCATGTTAAGAGTCTGAGTGATCGATAATGTTACAAAATAGTTCCCCGTTCATTTGTTCTGATTTTCACTTTTGCATAGTGGTGGTTCTCCTCCATCACAAACACAAATCACATCGGGTGGGCAGTAACATTGAGCAGGAATGAACTC
>JAUVNZ010000140.1 GCA_030599435.1 Gammaproteobacteria bacterium
CAACTTGCCCAACCAATTTGGATAACCCATCTAGTCTTTGCACAGTATCCTGTAACAAGGTGTGCTCGCCACGAAACGACAGTAACTGCTTGGGATATTGTTCACGAGATAGAGGCCAAAGACGTGTGCCGGCTCCACCGGAAAGGATAACGGGTTGGATTTTCATGCAATGACTACACTGTTGTCTATAGCGCGCGCACTTGGAGAATCAGGCATTTTGTAGAGACTTTGTTTGGCCACGTACTTTGGAGAGGAATTCAGCAAAGAATGCAGCAAACACACCCAGCATCAATCCCAACACCAGGGACAACAGGATGATCAAAGTCTTTCCAGGCCCAGCAGGCTCTGGGGAACGCATGGGAGGCAACAGGGCACGTGTTTCGCGCAAATTGGCCTGCTGAATTTCCAAACGTGCGATCGTATCTCGCTGAACATCTTGAGCAAGTTTATTTTCCGCCAACAGTTCGCGACTTTTCTGGATATTATTATTTTTCATCATAAGCGCCAGTGTCTCGGGCTCGCTAATTATTTTCTTTGTAGTTATTTTCCTATCTTCTTTTGTCAACCCCGTATCTCTTTCTTCCAGAGTAAAAACGTTACTATCTTCCTTAAGCCTTTCCAGTTTTTCTGTTGCTAGATTTAGCATGATTTCCATTTCCTTGCGTAGCCCACCAAAAATCCGGCTATGGTCTTTTTTTAACATATCCACCACAGATTGCTGCAAGGTCATGTGAATATCACTTTTCTCCTCTGAACCCTTGCTGGTCAGCACAATAATCTGACTCCCTTTAGGGATGTGGGCATCAATTTTGACTACGGACTTAAATTCGGAATGGTTATTGAGGTAATTCTGCTGTGCCAGGGGAATATAACTTTCCTTCACCTTGGCGAGCACGGTTTCCGGTGATTCCACGATGGATAACTCAGTGCCATTGAGGCGAGTACCAATTTCAATAGAAGTACTGTACTGGTATGAAGGCGGCACAACAACGACGTACAAGAGAGCGGCAACCGCACTGGCAACAACAACCCCAACCAGAATAAGCTTGCGTTTTACCAATACCAACCACAGATCGACGAGATTGATCTCATCCTCATCGTAATGAACAGGGAGGGTCTGGTTATACACAGGTGGTTTATTGGTCATTGACGTATTTTGCGATTACTGCGTTATTATTAAAGAGTGCGTTACTGAAGAGCAGTCCGGTATCCCGAATATACTGATAATTGCTCTAAACGGCCAAATTGTAGCATCTTTGGTGCTTTTAACCACAACAAAAGCAATAGAAAACCGGTTCAAGCTACTGATTTCCTAAAATAATCGGCCCAATAAAAAACTCGCCGTGATGTGCTCCCAAATGTGGGGCAAACACGGCGAGCTTGTCTCTAAAACCCTAAAAAAGGGTTATTTATCGCTAGTTTCAATCACTAAATTTGAACGATTTTTTTCAACAGTTTTGATTCCAATACCCTTCACATTACTCAGGTCTTCAACAAGACGGAAAGGTCCATTGGCTTCACGGTAAGCTACAATAGCTGCCGCTTTGGATGCCCCTACTCCGTTCAACTCAGCGGCCAGAGTACTGGCATCAGCCTTGTTGATATCCACTGGAACAGCCCACGCACTGAACGAAACCAAAGCCAGCACAACCGCAAATAAAATCCCTTTAAAGTGTTTCATGTTTACAACTCCTTACTGTTTATTTTTTTCAGTTTTTAAAAGTAATTTCCGTATTCCCAAATGGGAAATCAGAGCGTAAGGATAAGGCCGTGAAGGGTCAATCAATTTAACGCGGTAATATTGCCAAATTAATGTTTTCCAATGCTGTGCAAGGACTTTCCGCCTGAGTTATTGGGCGACCGATGACCAGATAGCTTGATCCTGCACGAATCGCATCCTCTGGTGTAGTAACTCGTTTCTGGTCGTCTGTTGACACACCTGCCGGACGCACACCCGGTGTTACCAGAGCAAAAGAATCACCAACCGTTTCTCTCAGTGCCGCCACTTCGAGCGGTGAGCAGACAACGCCATCCAGTCCTGAACTTTTTGCCAGCTGAGCCAAACGTAACACATTCGTTTCTGAGTCTGCATCTAACCCAATTTCCTGCAAGTCTTCTTCGCCCATGCTGGTCAATATCGTAACCGCGATTAATAAAGGCTGATGGCTTGATGATTCTATCGCTTCGCGAGCTGCTTCCATCATGCGGCGGCCACCCAGCGCGTGCACGTTGACCATCCATACTCCTAAATCAGCAGCAGCACGACAGGCTTTCGCAACAGTATTAGGAATATCATGAAACTTAAGGTCTAGAAAAACTTCAAATCCCAAACCATGCAGCTGTTCAACAAAGGCAGGGCCTGCACGAGTAAACAATTCCTTGCCCACTTTGACACGACACATTTTTGGATCCAAAGTTTTAGCCAAACTGAGCGCTTCATCGGCACTGGCAAAATCCAGGGCAACTATGATTCGTGGATTATTTGTCACTTATGTACTCTCCAACTTTAGTCTCCAACATTAGACGCCAACTTTACTCATCAATATTACTCACCAACTACACCGTGAATTGGATGTATGCTGCCCCATTGTTTACAGCTTGGGCAACTCCATCGCAATACCTTGGCTTTAAAACCACAATTCTTACACCGATAAGCAGATTTGTCTTCCAGTAACCGGCGGGTCAGCTCTTTCAAAATCATGAGATTATCACGCGCCTTACCATCACTACCTATAAGATGTAATTCAATCAATCGATCAAGACCTCTTACTGAAGGTCGTTCTCGTAAAAATGACACTATTCGATCGGATGCGGCCCGTTCCCCTTCCCGCTGACGCATTAGATCCACCAATGCTAACAAAGGGGTAATGCCTCCATGTTCATCTAATAAATAGCTAAGATAATGCTCAGCTTCATGCGGCTTACCTAAACTCTGATAACACTCCAACAACGGCTCAACAACTTCGGGCAAATATCGCGCATCCTGTTTTTCAACTTGCTTAAGGGTTTTAATCGCCGCTTTGCAGTGTCCGGTGATTTTTTCTATATCGGCCTGTAGCAAACTGGCGCGCACACTTTTACGGTCACTAACCAATGCCTTTTTGGCCATCTTCAATGCCACTCTAAAATCACCTTTGTCCTTGGAAGCTTCTCCTTGTTCACAATAAAACTGTGTCAACAACGAACCCATATTACGGCCAGAAAAACTTTCAATACGTTTTGTTATTTCTATCGCCTTTTGCCACTCCTTTTCCTGTTGGTAGATATCTAGCAACCTCTCCATGGAATCACCACGAAAACTTCCTTGCTCTAACAACTCAAGAAACAAAGTTTCAGCGCGCCCTAACAAACCAGCGCACAAATAATCCTGCCCTAATTCAAATAACGCCAGGGCGCGTTGTTCTTTGTTTAAAGTTGGTCTTGCAATGAGGTTTTGGTGAATACGTATAGCTCTATCTCCCTCACCTCGTCGGCGAAAAAGATTACCAAGCGCAAGATGCGTTTCTACCGTTTCACTATCCACTTCAAGCATTTTAACGAAAACATCAATCGCTTTATCTGGTTGTTCATTTAAAAGGAAATTTAGACCTTCAAAATAATTCGAAGAAAATGCAGTTTTAGTATGTGGTGTCGACTTGTCTGGGGAACGCCGGCCTATCCACCAACCTGATAGAGCTGCAATTGGTAATAAAATAAAAAGTAGAGCCAACTCCATGCTCAGTGACTGTCCTTCATAGGCAAAGAACGTAAATTGGTTATCTCTTTTTCAGTAACCTTCGCCGCTTTACGTAATTTCGCCAATTCACGTTTTTGCGCAAGAACAGCCCACATGCTGGCCAACACTCCCATAATTGCACCTAATGCCAGGGCAATAACTATCACCAGAGACAAGGGTGCTTGTAGCTTATCAAAATAGTAATTAAGCGTAACCGTATCCGAATTTAGCAGAGCAAAACTGAGCCCAACCAGTGCTACCAGTAAAAGTATTGTATAAATAATAATTCGTTTCATAACAATCCAGATCTCAAATATAAAGCATGAACCACAAAGGAATCGTTGCAATCTCTATGGTCTTAGTCAAATAATCTTTTATCCCGTATTCAAAAAAAAACGGTATCCGCGATTCCGCAAATACCGTTTTCTTAAATAGCCATTTTGTGGCACCAGGCCTTTTGGCCAACGAACTGGTCTCTAAATATCAGTCCTGGCTCTTCATTATATTGTTGACACGTTCACGCAACTCTTTACCAGGCTTGAAATGCGGCACATATTTGCCTGAAAGGGCAACTGCCTCACCCGTTTTGGGGTTTCGCCCAATACGTGGCGGACGGTAATGCAGGGAAAAACTGCCAAATCCCCGTATTTCAATCCGTTGCCCTGTAGCCAGATTTTTCGCCATCTGTTCGATCAAAGTCTTCACAGACAGTTCCACGTCTTTCTGTGGCAAATGGGGCTGCTTGCGCGCGATGCGTTCAATCAGTTCGGATTTTGTCATCTTACCAATCCCTTTCTTGTTACATCTTATTACTAACGAGTGTCACAATTGGCGCCCGGTAACCTGTTATTCTGCGTCCTTACCACCATCCATCTGTTCCTTAAGTAGGTCACCCAGGGTACCTCCGCCTGTTTCAGTCTGTTTACGACTGTATCCCTGTATAGCTTCGGCCTCTTCGGCAGTATCCTTAGCTTTAATTGACAAATTTAGGTTACGATTTTTACGATCTACGCCGATAAAGCGGGCTTCTATTTCCTCACCCTGCTTCAAAATGGTGCGAGCATCTTCGACTCGGTCACGAGCAATTTCGGAAGAACGAATATAACCCTCAATTCCATCGCCCAAATCAACTGCAGCGCCTTTGGCATCCACTTCCCCAATCACACCGGTGACATTAGTGCCTTTGGGGTGAGCTGCCAGGTAATTAGAGAAAGGATCTTGCTCCAGCTGCTTGATGCCCAGAGAAATACGCTCACGCTCAGAATCAATAGCGAGAATTACTGTTTCCAGCTCATCGCCCTTATTGTATGCGCGTACGGC
>JAUVNZ010000135.1 GCA_030599435.1 Gammaproteobacteria bacterium
AGCGCCGATGCAAGAGTATCTTTGTCGACTAAACCAGTCTGAGGAAAATACATCTTTCGCAGTCAACCCCGCCCGGAATTACGCTGCAACGCACATTGGCACAAGCCTGGGCGAAAACGCAATTCGACAAAACATCACCTGCATCCAGGTTATGGCTTAAGGAACAGGAAGATGAGCTAATCGCCTGCTTCATCAACGCAGTCGACACTCATGAACATGACGAAAATACCTTGAAAAAACCTTTACCTGCGTACATGAAAATTGCCGAAGACTTTCTCTGCGCAAATCTGGAGACAGCAGTAACCAGAGACAGGCTAGCTGAAGAGTCCGGTGTTTCCATGCGCACACTATCCCGGGTATTTTTAAAGCGTTACGGTATGGGACCAATTGCATTTCTGAAACAACGAAGACTGGATGCTGCTTATAGAACCTTATTAGGTGCCAAAGCAGGCACAACCACAGTTACCGATACTGCACTACGTTATGGGTTTTCTCATATGGGGAAATTTGCCATTGAATACCGACAAACATTTGGGGAGTTGCCCTCAACCAGTCTTTCACGCTGAACCGAAGTTTTTGATGTCTTTTTGTAACAAAATAAAGAGGACTTGCATCCTTTGCTTCGTGGTCGTGATAACCATGATGTTAGAAGCTGTATTGAATTTCTGCAAACACACGGTCGTTGTCTTCGATTGCCCTGTAAAAGGGAATGATACCGTCACCACCGATGTAATCAACGATACCCGTATTTAAAGAAATAGCGTCATTGTATTTATAATCCAGCCACAGGCGTTGAAAGCCACCGTCAAAGCTGTCACCGGGGCCATTGCCGCCTGCCAGGGATAGCAGGTAAGTAACAGTGGCATTGTCATGATCAAAACTATAGGACGTGCGTAAGGCTATCTGTATACTGTCTTCTCGCACAAAGTCCGGAAACGTGCCCTGTGCGACAGCTTCTGGCAGTGTCGTTGTCAGCATCTTTTCTTCATAATCAAAAATGTGACGATCGGCCAGCTCTAATGAGATAACTGTATCTTTGATTCCCGTATAATCAAATCCGATGAGTGCATCAAGACGATTTTTCCTGTCAGTGCTGCGGTAGTTAATGTCGTTGATTAACGCCGACTCTGCTTTAAACAACCAGCTGCCGGAAACCACGTTTCCAGCGATGCCAATCATGTTTATCCTGTCGTAGTATCGAATAGGCGTCGTGTCTACAAACTCTATATCAAAGCGATTGTCGTAAACATGCGCTGCGTAATAAGAGATGTCCCAGCCACTAAATCTACCATCTAAACTCATGGCATATTGGGTATTTTCAATATTCCAGTCGGGTTCAACTCTGTCTGGAAAGTTGGCGTAGGGAATCGCTGGGCCAAAGATATTGCTCGGGCGATAATCACTGCCGAACGCAGCTTCGATCTCCAGTCCTGGTTCATGGATGACAATTCCGCTCAGTCCCCAGTTGCCAAAATAATAGTCTAATCGTGTCATCACTTCGCTTAGACGAAGATCTTCGATATCTACCATTCCCGCCTCACGATTATCCAGGGGGTTGATAACATCGGTGATGCGTATGGAATCCGACTTTCCCCAGATAACGACCTGGCGGCCAAATTTCAGATCCAGGTTTTGTGTCAGAGAGCCCTGAATGTAGGCATCTTTAATGTCGATAAAAGATTCATAAACATCAAGTACGTCCTGCGTATAGTTCTCTCTGCCGTTTATTGCCCACGATGCGTCATACCAGGCGATAACATCAAATTTAGAACGCCAGTTGTCACCGTGTTTCATCTCAAGCGTTAAACCTGCTTTAGCTCTGGCGCGAGACAATCCGCTAAAGTCCATCGGCATATCACCGGGAGCAACGATGCTTTCACTCTTTTGAGCATAGTTATAAGCACCAAGGAATGAGGTATACCCACTAACGCTATACCATGCGGGTTCTTTCTCAAGCAGAGTAATATCAGTACCTGCCTTATTGGTATCTATTTCATCAAAGCCACTTTCATCCAGATCGCCAGGATCATCATCTGATGATTTAGCTGGACTGGTGGTTAACGCTTTATCAAAATCATCAAAGCCACTCAGCGCATCTTCCAGCTCATCCGCAACAAGGTTGCCAGGGAGCAGGAAAAAGAGTGAGAGCGCTAAAACGACCGTTTTCATTTTAGATACCTTTCTCGATGCGTCTTACGCTGAAGAAAGAATCATCCAGGTCTTGATTAAACTTCACGTTATCAAGTTTTAAAATAGTTCTGTGCAACGTTTTTTTATCTTTGGTAGTTTTCATCTCAATCTCGGTTGCCACCCAGATGTCATCTATTTTTTCCAGTTTTTTTACATCAAGATATTTTTTCTTTCCGCCATCTTTCAGTATATGAAGCGCACGAACGACAACAAAATTATCCTGCCGGACAAACATATACGACTTGGTATAACCGGTTTCGGCGATGGTCTTGTCTGTTTTTGGAATGCTTTCCATTACCCATACTTTATGATCACGAACACTGCTTTCTTTGGCAATACGATAGGTGTAGTCATCAACCTCACGAGAGGTCATATCAGAATAGGTAAAGTCAGACCCCATAAAGGAGCTGCTTTTGTCGCTTGAAGCAATCCGTTTGGTTTTTTTCAGGGCTGGAAGGTATAACCACTGGTCGTCATCTTTTGAAGAGTCGCCATAATCGTAGGTTAGAAAGGCGGTATTTCTGACATCGGCAGGTGACAGAAAAAAGATAACACTTTGCGTATCATTCCCTTTATCCATAGAATAATTTTTCATATTTCTGATACGCTTATTGCCATGCCTGTCGATCAAAGTCATTTCCATGGTTGATATAGATTTATCGCCTACGTCGCGCTCGTCCACTTGTTTTGCAATCTCATCTGCAGTCATGGCGTTTGCAGCTACAGAAAAGGGACTCAACGAGAACAGCAGTGAGCCCAATAATAGTAAAGATTTTATATTCATGAATTCCTCTGGGTCAGGTTTAATGCGGGCCAATTAATCAATATTTATTTTATTAACAAAGAGGCAATAATCGTTTTAGAAAGTTGTTCGGCTGCAGATTCAATTTTTGTATTTTTCAACTGATTACATCGGTCTGTTTTTGGTAAAGAGTTTCGTAATGGAATACTGGCCACAAAAAGATTAATCGTACCTACGATCATAAAGTGAATAACTAAAGCATCAGCTGATTTAAATATATTTTGCGATTCGCCAAGTTGCAGTATTTCACTAAGTAAAAAAAGAATGCGCTGCATTTGCTTTCGTGCCGGCACCGGCATGTTGGCGCCACCAGATGCCATTTCACGCATTAGAATGGCCGCAAAATATGGATTATCAACATTGGCTTTAGCAAATGCGTTAATATGAGAGTCAAGCTTTTTTACAGGATCATCTTCAGATTCAACGGCTTCAATAACAGCATCTGCTATCGGCGTAAAAAGTGCTGTGAGCGTGTTTTCATAAAGTCTGGCTTTGTCTTTATGGTGATAATAGATACTCGCTTTATTCACATCACACTGTTCGGCCAGGTCATCCATAATAGTGCCATCGTAACCGTGTAAAGCGAACAGTCTGGTCGCACAGTTCAATATCTTTTGAGATGTTTTTATTTTATCCATGCGATCACTCTAAGAATTCTGTTCTAATTATTCTTAGGTTTGATAATCAGCTTCATCATGGCTCCAACTAAAACAAGATCCGAAGCCATCGCCATTAAAACAACAACACCTGTGATCAATCCAAAATTATATAAATTTGTCATGCTAGCAAACATAAAGACTAAAAATCCGGAACTGAGCACGATCGATGTAATGAAGATGGCACGCCCCGTTGAATTAATGGTTAGCAATATTGCTTCATCAACATTATTGGTCTGCGAATAATAGCGACTAAAGTTGTGCATAAAGTGAATGGTGTCATCAACCACCATGCCGATTGCGATTGCACCTATTAAAATGGTAAACATATCCAGTGGCATATCTAATACAACCATAAGGGCGATACCAATCATGATGGGGGTTAGATTAGGGAACATGCTCAATAACCCCATTTTAAAACTGCCTAATAGAATTATCATTAAAATAGCGATCACGACAAAAGCAATAAAATAACTTTCTATCGTGCTTTCGATAGATTTGGTAATAGTGTCAGCGAGGATTGGCAGTGTTCCAGTGATAGATACGGTTGCGGTATCTTTAAAAGCATCGTTTAAAAGACTTTCCAGGTCATCCATCAAAGCAACGTATTCGACAGAATCCACCCATGGTGCTTTTATTGATAGCCGTGTTTTTGAAAATTGAGAATCAACAATATCTTCCAGGTCATCACTACCGCTATTTTCAAAAAGTAAAAACTCCTGTGCGATTAAATCTTTATCCTGCGGTATTATGTATTCACTCTGCTTGTTTTCATTGAGCGCTTTGTTGATCTCTTTGATTACATCGTTGATCGAAACGATTTTACCGATGAAATAGTTATCACCTTTGAAGGTATAGATTATTTCTGTTACTTCTTCGATGGTATTTAAAAATTCGGGTTCATAAACGCCATTTTCTTTATGTGTATCTAATACCACCTCGATGGTAATCGAACCCTTTAATTCTCGATCGATGGTTTCAGTATTAATACGTACTTCATTATCGGCCGCGAACCAGTGTAGCGGGTTATGAGAAAACTGCATGGTAGATGCCAGCGTTAACGAGACAATAATGATTAACGCAGCAATGCTTACAATTGTTTTTGGATAAGAAATCGAAACAACACCAATGTTGTGCACTACACGATCTAGCAACATCGGTTTTTCATCAACCGAATGCTGCTTGGCTTTTATGGGTAAAAGACTAATCAGTGCGGGTAAAAAGATAAGTGTCAGTATCAATTGATAGCTAACACCTAATGCAGAAAAAATACCAAGATTGGCCACTGGTGCGATATCTGAAAAAGAAAATGAGGCAAGTGAAGCGGCTGTTGTTAAAGATGTCATAAAGATAGCAAGACCAGAATGCCCCAGTGCGTACGCCATCGCGGCTTTTTTGTCTTTCACTTCATCATACTTTTTATAAAACATTGCCAGCAGGTGTACTGACGCACCGACACCGACAGCTAATAGAAGTGATGGCAGGATCTGCGTCATGGCAGTTATAGGTGCACCATAAAGCGCCATCGAAC
>JAUVNZ010000204.1 GCA_030599435.1 Gammaproteobacteria bacterium
GTCCATAATTCCCTATCTTGCATTGGATTAGCTGCTAGTTGTGTTACCGGTGTACGATAAACCAGGTCGGCAGCAAAATGCAGGTAACGAGCTACACTCAGGCGAATTGTTCCGGCAAAACGTGGGTTAATCATTTCGATATTTGTTTCGCTTTTGATATCGCTTTTTGTATTACGGGCGGTTTTTCCAGTCTTGAGATTTTTGTTTTCAGTGTACTCTGGGTTCGTCATGCCTTCGTACAGCAACACAGTTTGTGCGTGTTTATCATTATAGGTAGGTTGGCGCCATGCCAAGTGGAGCAAGGGGTCAAATTTTGAGGATTTTGTTAATTTTTTGAGTGATTCTTTTAACTGCAATTCTTCGTCTCTGAGCATAACGAAGGCTACCGGCATTGGTATCGGTTTAAGGTCTTCCATAGGCGAGCTGCCTTCCTGGCCTACTTGCTCAAAAAATAAATCTTGCTGATTTTTTATTGGAGTAATTTCTTCAGGAGGTTTGGGTATTGGTTGACCCAGTTCCATCATTTCTTCAGGTAACACAAGGTCAGTAATTTCAGGCCATTTTTCTGAATCGAGTGCGAGCTTATTTTTATGGGCGAATATGATAAGTTCTACTTCAAACCATCGTTCTTCCCCCAAATCCTGTTTTTTCACTGATGAGGCTGAAAGGGCCAGGCAAGGCGTTAAGAATAAGATTGAAGCAAGGATCGCCGCTAGCCGCCAGTTCTTGATACTATAGTTACCACTACTCTTACTATTATAAGAAGTACTAGTAACAGCAGTTTTGATATCAGAAAGATCCATAAATTGCGGGACACTCCTCGCTATACTATAAAAATTGAATTGGAAGCTTATCATGCCAGCTCGCCCACTTTTACGCATTGGACACCCATTACTATTGGAGCCAGCCGAGGCCGTCACCGAGTTTAACACGCCCGAACTGGATGCGTTGGTTCAGGATATGCTCGATACCATGGCTGAGGCTGATGGGGCAGGACTTGCAGCGAACCAGATTGGTGAGCTTAAAAGAGTGGTGGTATTTGGTTTTGATGAAAATCCTCGGTATCCGGATCGTGATCCACTACCTACAACGATACTGGTGAATCCAGAAATTCAACCGGTAGGCGATGTTGTAGAAGAGGACTGGGAAGGCTGTCTGAGTGTGCCGGGGATGCGGGGTTGGGTTCCAAGGTTTAACCGAATTATTTACCGGGCTTTTGATCCAAAAGGCCAGCCTGTTGAAATAGAAGCGGAGGGTTTCCATGCCAGGGTAGTTCAGCATGAGTGTGATCACCTGGATGGGATACTTTACCCACAACGTATAAAAGATATGACAAAATTTGGGTATGAAGATGAACTGTTCGAAGAATATCCAGATGCAGCTGATAATTGTTAGTTTAGAGCGGTAAAAAATAATTTTTACATTATGAAAATAACAAAAAAAATACAAAATCAAGCCGTGGATTTACGCAAACAGCTTCAATACCATAACCATTGCTATTATGTGCTGGATGACCCAGAAGTTCCTGATGCTGAATATGATCGCCTTTTTCGTGAGTTACAGGAGCTTGAGTCAGCGCATCCATCTTTAATTACTCCTGATTCACCAACTCAACGTGTTGGCGCTTTACCTTTACCATCGTTTGAAGAAGTTGAACATGTTGTCCCAATGCTTTCATTAGGTAATGCCTTTAGTGATGAAGAAGTGGGAAGTTTTGGAAAACGTATTGCTGACCGATTAAATGTTACTGACATTCAGTTTGTAGCAGAACCCAAACTTGATGGCCTTGCTATTAGTTTGTTGTATGAAAACGGTTTGCTGGTTCGAGCAGCAACCCGCGGTGATGGTGTTACCGGAGAAAATGTCACACAAAATGTGCGTACAATTCATTCCGTGCCGTTGCGTTTGGTGGGGGATAATTATCCGCGGTTATTGGAAGTTCGTGGTGAAGTTTATATGCCTAAAGCGGGATTCGAGATTTTGAATGATCGACAGAGAGAAGCTGGTGAAAAAACTTTTGCCAATCCTCGAAATGCAGCGGCAGGTAGCTTGCGTCAACTAGACTCGAAAATTACTGCTACACGGCCTTTGGATATATTTTGCTACAGTGTGGGGCAGGTAGATGGTAAAAGAATGCCTAAGCGACATAGTGAAATACTTGATAGTATAAAAAGCTGGGGCTTGCGCGTGTGCCCCGAGATAAAAACTGTTAAAGGTATGGATGAATGTCTTGCTTATTATCGCCATATCAGTGAGCAAAGGAATAGTTTACCTTATGAGATTGATGGCGTCGTTTACAAAGTTAACCAAATTGACCAACAAGAAACTTTAGGTTTTGTTTCACGCGCACCACGTTGGGCAATAGCGCACAAATTTCCGGCACAGGAAGAATTAACAAAATTGTTGGCAATTGATGTTCAGGTAGGACGTACCGGCGCAATAACTCCAGTAGCAAGGCTGGAGCCAGTGGAAGTCGGTGGAGTAACTGTTACTAATGCCACTTTGCATAATCAGGATGAAATAGAACGTATGGATGTTCGTGTTGGCGATACTGTAGTGGTGTATCGAGCGGGTGATGTAATCCCGAAAGTGGCAAGCGTTGTGAAATCGCGTCGACCCAAAAAAACCAGAAAGTATAAAATGCCAACCCACTGCCCCAAATGTGACTCAGAGCTGGTGCGCATTGAAGGAGAAGCAATATGGCGCTGCAGCGGTGGTTTGTATTGTCCGGCACAGCGGAAAGAAGCCATTAAACATTTTGCATCGCGTCGTGCCATGGACATTGAAGGATTGGGTGATAAGTTGGTGGATCAGTTAGTTGATACTGGTTTGGTAAACGATGTAGCTGATTTGTATGCGCTTAAGGTGGAAAAACTGGCTGGCCTTGAACGGATGGCAGAAAAATCTGCTGAAAACCTGATTGATGCACTGGAATCCAGTAAATCAACGTCGCTTGCAAAATTTATATTTTCTCTGGGCATTCGAGAAGTCGGTGAAGCAACAGCCCTTAATCTGGCGAATCATTTTGGTACGCTAGAGTCAGTTGAGAAAGCGGGCGCCGAAGAACTACTGGAGGTGCCAGATGTTGGCCCAGTAGTGGCGTCCAATATTGTTACTTTCTTTTTGCAGGCGCATAACCTGGATGTTATTAAGAAGCTCCAGAAAGCTAAAGTGAACTGGCCTGATGTTGAAGTAATTGATACAGAAACATTGCCTATGGAAGGAAAAATAGTTGTGTTAACAGGAACATTAACAGAGTTGAAGCGCAATGACGCCAAAGAAAGATTACAGCAGCTGGGCGCCAAAGTATCCGGAAGTGTTTCAAAGAAAACAGATCTTGTAGTCGCTGGAGAAGCTGCGGGTTCCAAGCTGGAAAAGGCTGAAGCATTGGGTGTAAATGTAATCAATGAACAAGAATTTATAAAATTACTGAAAAACCATGAAGGCTAACCGTGTCTGAGAGTTATACATTTACCGGGATGGAATTGATCTTTGGGGCCGTAATATTTTCGGCTTTGCTCATTTTCCTGTTTATCATGCAACGGAACTATCGGCATGAACTGAAAAGAAGTACGAAGGATATGTTTAAACATCGTGACAGGGAAGAGATCGCTCTTTTTTCTGTAGCAGATGCAGTTATTACTACTGATGAAAACGGTATTGTGGATCATATGAATTCTACGGCAGAAAAATTAACTCAGTGGGATGCTGAGTCTGCTCGAGGACATTCGATTCAATCAGTGTTCCAGATAATGGATGGCGATGCGCCAACA
>JAUVNZ010000161.1 GCA_030599435.1 Gammaproteobacteria bacterium
ATGGTGACACCCTCATGACGTTGAGAAAAAGCGGCAAGCAGGCGGGTAGCGAAGTGGCTTGCGGTGGTGGCCACGGATATCGCCAGACGGCCTGATTGCACGCCTTTAAGCTCTTCTACCACGACTTCTGCTTCGTCCAGCAAATGACCAATGGTCTGGCTGTAGGTAAATATTTCACGCCCTGCTGGAGTTAAATGCATCTTTTTGCCAATTTGTTCGAATAAAGCCAGGCCAAGCACTTCTTCTAACTGCTTAATTTGCATGGAAACACCGGGCTGGCTTAAGTGTAATTCCTCAGCCGCGCGCGTGTAACTCAGGTGTCGCGCAGCGGACTCGAATACCTTGAGTTGACGGAAGGTAAGGTTTAGAGCCATGGCACCATGTGTCTTGAGTAGATACGATTTTTATCCATAAGCAATAGCTTATCATAACAATCAAAAACATTGAGTGTTAATTATGTTTAATCAGCACTATAGTTTGCGTCCTTGGTTACAGAGGCCATTGCTTAAAGCAGGGCTCTACCATACGAATTTTTAATATATAAAAGGAGATCTACAATGGATCAGTCAGCACGTTATGCAGACTTAAGTCTTGATGAAGAAACGTTATTAGCCGAAGGTGGCCACATTCTTGTTGCCTACACAATGACACCAATGCCTGGTTTTGGTGGTTATTTAGAAACTGCGGCTCACTTCGCAGCAGAATCATCTACAGGTACTAACGTTGAAGTTTCAACTACAGATGATTTCACTAAAGACTTAGATTGTATGGTCTACGAGATTGATGAAGCGAAAGGCATCATGAAACTGGCGTACCCAGTTGAATTATTTGATCGCAACGTCATTGATGGTCGCACAATGATCGTATCATTCTTAACCCTTGCTATTGGTAACAACCAGGGCATGGGCGATGTGCAATGTGCACAGATGTTTGACTTCCATATCCCTCGTAAATTGCTACAACTCTTTGATGGTCCTTCTGTTGACATCACTGACTTGTGGAGCATGCTTGGCCGTTCACGTACAGGCGGCGGTTATATCGCCGGTACTATCATCAAGCCTAAGCTTGGTCTTCGTCCTGAGCCTTTTGCCGAAGCTGCATACCAGTTCTGGTTAGGTGGCGATTTTATTAAAAATGACGAGCCTCAAGGAAACCAGGTTTTCTGCCCAATGAAGAAGGTATTGCCATTAGTACATGATGCAATGAAGCGTGCACAAGATGAGACTGGTGAAGCGAAGATATTCTCAATGAATATCACTGCTGATGATTATCACGAAATGTGCGCTCGTGCAGATTTCGGTCTGGAGACCTTTGGTGAAGATGCGCCTCGTTTGGCATTCCTGGTTGATGGATATGTTGGTGGACCAGGTATGGTAACTACAGCACGTCGTAATTACCCTAGTCAGTATTTACATTATCACCGTGCGGGTCATGGCGCGATTACTTCGCCATCATCTGTTCGTGGTTACACAGCATTTGTTTTAGCGAAAATGTCACGTCTTATGGGTGCTTCAGGTATCCACGTAGGCACCATGGGTTACGGTAAGATGGAAGGTGGTGCGGATGACAGAAACATCGCATACATGATTGAGCGTGATAGCGCTGACGGTCCAGTTTACCATCAGGAATGGTTCGGCATGAAGCCAACTACTCCAATCATCTCTGGCGGTATGAACGCACTGCGTCTTCCTGGCTTCTTCGAGAACCTGGGTCACGGTGACGTCATCAACACTTCTGGTGGTGGTTCTTACGGCCATATCGATTCTCCTGCAGCCGGTGCTAAATCACTGCGCCAGGCATACGAATGTTGGACGGCTGGTGCTGACCCAATCGAATTTGCTAAAGAGCATAACGAATTTGCTCGTGCATTCGAGTCATTCCCGGGTGATGCTGACCAGTTATTCCCTGGTTGGAGAGACAAACTGGGCGTTCACAAGTAAGACTGAATGCTTCAGTGATAAAAGAACCCTCACCACTTCGGTGGGGGTTTTTTTTCTCTACTTTATAGCTAGCATTAATTATCTGATAAACGTAAAAGTATTTAAGCTTTAATATAGTATTAATTAAAACCCGACTGCCATTACGTTTATTTTCGATTAATAAATTTAGGAATACGTACCATGACTGATATCGATATCGAACAATACAAAGTAACCGAAGAACCATTCTACAGTGCACAGGGTGATGAAGTAGCCCTGTATACAGCGGCATATGAAGCACGCTTGCCTGTAATGATAAAAGGACCGACGGGTTGTGGTAAATCACGCTTTATTGAACACATGGCATGGAAACTCGGGAAGCCGCTTATTACTGTGGCATGTAATGAGGACATGACAGCCTCTGATCTGGTCGGGCGCTACTTACTGGATGCAAACGGCACTCGCTGGTTAGACGGTCCATTAACGACTGCTGCACGAATCGGCGCAATCTGTTACCTCGATGAAATTGTTGAAGCACGTCAGGATACGACCGTGGTAATACATCCGCTGACCGACCATCGCCGTCAATTACCTTTAGATAAAAAGGGTGAATTGATTGATGCGCATGAAGACTTCCAATTGGTGATTTCCTACAACCCTGGCTACCAGAGCCTGATGAAAGATTTAAAACAGTCAACAAAACAACGTTTTACTGGAATGGACTTCGACTACCCGGATGCAAAAACAGAAGCGGGCATTGTTGAAAAAGAAGCCGGTACGGATACTGAAACTGCTACTAAATTGGTGAAAATTGCCCATTCGGCACGTCACCTTAAGGGCCACGGTCTGGACGAAGGCATTTCTACACGTTTATTAGTATACGCAGCAGTGTTAATGAACAAAGGCATAGAAGCCAGGGCTGCCTGCCGCATGGCACTGGTGCGCCCGATTACCGACGATGCAGATATACGCAGCACACTGGATCATTCTATCGATAGTATTTTTGGTTAATGCTTTAAAAGCTTGTTCATTAAAACTAATGCAAGATTCTGAACTACAGAACTACCGCGAAAAGCTGAAGTGCAGCTTTCCTCAAATAGAAGATTGTTTTGAGGACTATATAAAAGATGCGCTAAACGGCTTGAGCAACGACGGTATTGAGAAGTATCTCAAAGGTGCATCGCTGGTATGTATGATTGGCCGTGGCTGGGAGCCTGTACTGGTTTATTTGGAAGAGATGCCAGGCATTGCCCGCAGCCTGGGTGAGCCAATGCTGGAAATCGTTTCTAAAGCCGTATGGGAAATGTCACGTACGCCTAACGGTAATTCCATTCCACCTTTTATGCAGTACCTGCCAGAAGCAGCCCGGCGTTTAGGATCTCAGGAACAGATGGAGCATTACCTTGAAATCATTTTTGATTTTATGGAAAGTACCACTGGCTCTATACATGGCCACCATACGACATTTGCCAGTCCTGGCTTACCAGAATTACTCAAACAAACGCCATATTTATTAAACCAGTTATCTCTGGAAGGTTTGAAAAACTGGGTTGAGTACGGTGCGCGCAACTACAACAACCATCCTGAGCGACAGATAGATTATTTCAGTCTGCAATCGGCAGACAGTAAAGCCATGTTGCAGCGTGAGCGCCACGGCACCTTGTTCATGGATAACCAACGTAATCTGGACATGTATTTACGCAGCATGTGGGAAGATGAAGCTTATTTCATCCCTTATTCATTGGGTTTTGATGAATTGCGTAAACCTGTACCTTATTACGACAATCTGGGTATTCGTATTCCTGATGTATATGATGATTGTACGGGTGAAGCTGGTTGTGTGCCGGGTATAGACCGTTATCGCCTAACTATTGCTCATATGGCCGCGCATAGACGCTGGACCACACGACTGGTTGCCGATAACTTCAGTCCATTCCAGCGTATTGCTATCGAACACCTGGAAGACTCACGGGTAGAATATTTAATGCTCAAAGAGTACCCGGGTTTGCGAAAATATTTAATGGCTATGCATCCGGCACCCATTGAAGGGGATTGCGATACTGAAAAAGAATCCTGTATTCGCCACAGATTGGCGATGTTATCTCGCGCCATTCTTGATGAAAATCATGGTTATACCAACGAGCATATTCTGCACTTTGTAGAGCGCTTTTTTGAAATTGTGGAAAAAGATGGTGGCAGCACTAAAGCCATGGTGGACATAGCCATCCTGTTTACTGCCCGAACACGCCTACAAAGCGACCAGCTGCCGCACATTCGTTTTGAAAATACCGAAGTGGATTACCGTGATGATAATCGCCACATGTGGGTGTTCATCGAAGAGAACGATGAACCTGAAGATTTCGAAAATAAACAACAAACCAAAAAAGAAGAACTGGAAAACGAGGGTTTGCCGCCACGTCATTACCCGGAGTGGGATTACAACACCACCTCATTCAAACCTGACTGGGTAAGTTTATACGAATCGATACATCCCTCTGCTAATGCTTCAGATATTGACGATATTCTTGAAAAGCACAAAGATCTGGCAAAATTATTGAAGATGATTCTCGACAAATTAAAACCACAACGATTTGTGCGAGTACG
>JAUVNZ010000200.1 GCA_030599435.1 Gammaproteobacteria bacterium
CAACAGATTGATAATTTCTGGTCAAAATACGACCAAATTGCACAATTATTCCGCATCCCCAGGAAAGTAATCCCCTGGTATCGAAAACATATTCAATACTTCATTAATGATTTTCCTGATATTCGGCTTCAAAAGCAAAATCCAGAAAACATTACAGCCTGGTTAGAAAAGTTAGGCAGGGATCCAAACCTTGAAGAATGGCAGTATCGCCAAAAGGTAGACGCAATAAAGGTATTTATGTGTAGGGGAATTTATTTAACTGGTTACATCAATAAAAGCCGGCAATCTATTGTTGGGACTTGCTTTTCAATCAAGCAAACCTTTTCTACATATTTCTGAGGGAACAATAATCTAATAATCACTCTAGATTAAATTAAAGTCACCCACTTTGCGGCCGCAGTACTAAGTGAAGCCTCAAGGATAAAGGTAATCGACTACTGAGGCAGCGCTTTTACAAGTTTTCGTCCACAGGACAGTGCCTCAAATGAAAGACCGCATTCTGAAACTAGCCCAAAACCCTCTCCTACAAATATTTATGGTCGGCATATTCTCCGAAACTGCATTTACTGCAGTAGTTATGGCGGTCATGCAAACGCCACCGGAAGCAGTATTAAACATCGGGTTACAAGAAATATTGACCATCTTTGAGGGTGAAGCGTAAGTCGAAGGGCAGGCATCTCATTTTGTCATGAGAATGTTTTTATCCCAATTAATCGTTTGTAAAAAAGTCAGGCTTTTCTCCTGGGCTAGCTTTCCTCGTAAGCACCTTCTTTTTCTCGGGCAGGATCCAGAGACAACCCCATTACATCCATCAACGCCTGATTACTGACGGGATGTTCAAGACAGGAATCGGCGCCAGCCATTAACATGCGTTGCTTGTGACCTCGATCATCCTGATCCAGTACAACTACAACTCGTACGTGACGTGTTGCATGGCCACTTTTAATTTGCCGACATATTTCCAAACTTTCCTGACGAAGCATGCCTGATTTCATTAGCACCACATCGGGGCGGAACTCAGAAATTTTTTGGCCAGCATCAAAGGTGCTATGTACAGCTACGGATTCGGCTGTTTCAGAAAGTGTATCCAGAATTTCAACCAAACGATGTGCTGTCTGAACGTCATTATTTATTATGAGAATTCTTAACTTACCACGGTCTGGGCGATTGAACTGCATGCCGTTTTCTCTGGCAAATTGCGCAACATCTCCCATGGAAAAGGGACGTTTGATTGCGCCTGAAACCTCAGCATGCAACATGCCATTCTGCATCCATTCGCAAACTGTTACAGGTGAATCCATTAATAGATTGGCTACTTCATTGGAATTGAGTCTGGTCTTTTGGGCCATAAAATCTATATCCAGTTTACGCCTTAATTGCAGCCGTCTCTTTACAATCAAAGCCGCGGCCATTCAAAGTAAACTAGCGGTTTACACAGGTGATTCTTTAGGGAAATTAACCTGTTTAACTACCTGAATTTATGGGCTTTCTACAAACTATTGAAATACAACCTGTTATTTTCAAGGTTTAATTCATCGATTGACCTCAAAACGATCACCGCTCGCCTTTCTAAGGTCAACTTTTACTCGTTTTTTATTCCAGCCATGGACTTTGTCATGAGCCTCAACGTACACAATATTGGTGCCCTTCGGTATGTGCACCGTATGGCTGCGAGTAAAAGGTTGCTCCTGTTCATGGGGATGAAAAAGAGTACGAGTACCCAGATCTTCGCCCTTCTCCGTGACCACCCGCCATGCATCTGCGTAATGAGACCACCCTGTATCACCATGACGTAATGTTGTGTTCACATACCAACTACCAGTGCGATATTCAAACTTAGTCTTAACTATTTCCACATCACCAGCACAAGCCTGGCCAACCGAAATGATAGCTAAAAACAAAACTGTTATTACAATTCGAGTTTTCACCTGAATTATCTCCTGAATATTTATGTGCTTGTCTATATATTTAAAGAAAGCAAAAACGCTGCCTGTAATGTCAACCAGGAAAAGATACCTGCCAATATGTCATCCACCATAATGCCCCAACCACCTTTTACATGTTTATCTATCCAGCCTATAGGCCAGGGTTTTAGTATGTCGAAAAAACGAAATAACAAAAAACCCACCACGATCCACTCAACACCCTCAGGTGCAGCGGCCATGGTAATAAGGTAACCTACAATTTCATCCCAAACGATACCTGAATGATCATGTACACCCAGATCACGGCTAGTAACTTCGCATAACCAGATACCCAGCATTGTCATTACTACGACGATAGCTAAATAAATCCATAATGTCAGAGGCGCCATTAATAGATATAGTGGAATTGCCACCAGCGTTCCAAAAGTGCCCGGCGCAAATGGTGCAGCACCACTGCCAAAGCCAAAGGCAAAAAAATGCACAGGGTTGCGCCATACACTGGCAGGTGCATACTTACGTTTAAACAATTGGCGTTTAATCATTATTTACTTCCTGACTTCATCTGGCAGATTAAAATGATCATAACCTGTCAACGACAATAATCTTTCGTCGCCTGATTTATCAAACCAGCGTAAGCCAGGTCGTGCAGAGGTGGTTCCAATTCTTATGTAATCACAACCCATTGTATTGAGCTTTTGTAATACTAATTTTTCATTTGATTCATTTACGGTAAAACACAATTCGTAATCATCTCCAGCACTCGCAGCCAGTTGCCAGCTATCTGTTAACTTCAAACTCTGAAAAGCATCAGACAGCGGTAATTTATCGATGCTGATATCGGCACCAATATTGCTAGCGGTAAGCACATGGCCCAGGTCAGCACTTAATCCATCAGATATATCAATGGCGGCATTCGCCAGCCCTCGTAATGCCAACCCCACTTTAACCTGTGGTTGAGGTTGTTCAAGTTTATCCACTAATTGTCTGGCAATAGATAGCGGCGGATTGAGCTGACCCTGTTTAACGTGCAGCCCCGCGCCAGCATCACCCAAAACACCCGTTACATAAATAGCATCTCCAGCAACAGCACCACTCCTTGTAAGCGCCTGCCCTTCCGGTACAAATCCCATTATTTGAATGGTGATACTGAGCGGGCCATTCTGTGGACTACGGGTCGTATCACCACCCACAAGCTGAATATTATGTTCACGCGCTAAAGCAAACAAACCCTTTGAGAATTGCGTTAACCAGTTTTCATCTACGTCAGGTAATGTGATTGCCAAAGTGAACCAGGCCGGCTCAGAGCCCATAGCAGCCATATCACTAAGATTAACTGCAAGTGCCTTGTGACCAATTACCTCTGGCTTTGTGTCAACTGGGAAATGCACGCCACTTACCAGCGTGTCTACCGAGACCACCAGAGATTGGTCCGATGGCGGCTTTAATAATGCAGCATCATCACCGATACCCAGACTGACATCCGTACGGGTAGTATGTTGATCGGTAAAATAGCGCCGAATGATGTCAAACTCGGAGCTGGACATGTGTAATAAAGCTATGGGCTATTTGCCCGAAGCCCTTTTTTTATTACTAGAAGTTTTATTACTAGAAGTTTTTTTGGAGATTTTAGGAGAAGCTTTTTTTGAAACTTTCTTTGAAACTTTTGTTGATGCTTTCTTTGACTTATGAGAACGTGATCCGGCTGCCTTAACTTCAACAGCACGCAGTTTTTTAGCCAAACCATCAAGAATACTGTTAACAAACTTGTGGCCATCTTCAGCGCCAAAAGTTTTGGCTAGTTCAACACCTTCATTAATGACGACTCGATAAGGAACATCAAGACGAAAGGCCATTTCATAAGTACCCAAACGTAATATTGCATGCTCAGTGGGGTCCACTTTATCTAAATCACGATCAAGCAATGGAGTGATGTGATCATCTA
>JAUVNZ010000237.1 GCA_030599435.1 Gammaproteobacteria bacterium
GATGATAGTGACGATGCCAAAGATGAATCGATGGGTGACGGAACAGCTGAAGAATAATTAAATCATCTGTAGGAGCGGACGTATCTGCTTAGATCAGTGTTCCGCGATTTGTGAGCATATAATAGTCAATCGCGGAACAAGTTTCCGCTCCTACATACAGATGATTTAATTATTCTTCAGCTGTTCCGTCACCCATCGATTCATCTTTGGCATCGTCACTATCATCAACAATGTTTTCGCCATCACCGCTTTCATCAGTAGACGACAGCACTTCAATTTTCTCGATTTCTACCAGTTTCTCGCCTTTGGTCAAACGAATCAGTCGTACGCCCTGGGTATTACGGCCCATCTCGCTAACATCAGAAACCGCAATACGAACCAATGTGCCATTGTCAGTGATCATCATGAAATCGTCATCACTGTGAACCTGGACTGCACCAACGATTTTGCCGTTTCGCTCATTAGTCTTAATAGAAATCACGCCCTGACCACCACGACCTTTCAGCGGGTAATCATCTACATTGGTACGTTTGCCGTAACCGTTTTCAGTCGAAGTTAAGATTGAACCACCTTCTTCGACCTTGATCATCGCAATGACTTCCTGGTCATCTGAAATCCTGATACCACGTACGCCACCGGCTGTTCTACCCATAGAACGCACATCGGTTTCAGAGAAACGAACAGATTTACCTGAATCAGCAAGTAGCATGATGTGGTCACTGCCATTAGTAATAACAACATCAACCAGCTTGTCATCATCACGGAATTCAATGGCTTTAATGCCAGACGCTCTTGGACGTGAGAAGTTAGATAATGCTGTTTTCTTCACCGTACCACTGCTGGTAGCCATGAATACGAAACGATCTTCGTCGTATTCACGAATCGGTAGTACCGCATTGATTCGTTCACCCTCTTCCAACGGAAGAAGATTAATAATCGGTTTACCACGTGAGCCACGGCCCGCCATCGGTAATTGATACACTTTTAACCAGTACACTTTGCCGCGGCTGGAGAAACACAGCAGCGTATCGTGAGTATTGGCAACAAATAACTTGTCGATGAAATCTTCTGTTTTCATTGAAGTCGCTGATTTACCGCGACCACCACGACGCTGCGTGTTATACACATCCAGCTGCTGTGACTTGGCGTAACCTTCGTGCGAGAAGGTAACCACCACATCTTCTTCAGTAATAAGATCTTCCATGTTGAAATCAAGCTCGTCTTCCATGATCTCGCTACGACGTTTGTCGGCATAGTTATCACGGATTTCTTCGAGCTCTTCACGGATCACTTCGAGCAAACGTTCCGGGTTGGAAAGTATCTCAATAAGTTCTTTAATAACGTCCAGTATCTGCTGGAATTCATTAACAATTTTATCTTGTTCAAGGCCAGTTAAACGATGCAGTTTCAAATCCAGAATAGCCTGCGCCTGCACTTCTGAAAGATGATAGCCATCATCTTTTAAACCACATCGCGGATCCAGGTTATCGGGACGCGAAGCACTAAGATCAGCGCCCTCTGTGGCACGAGCCACCATATCGTTAACAACACCTGCTGGCCAGACTCTCTGCAATAAACCCGCTTTCGCTTCAGCAGGATTCGCCGACTTTTTAATCAGTTCAATGACTTCATCGATATTTGCCAGAGCAACAGCAAGGCCTTCTAACACGTGCGCACGGGCACGTGCTTTACGTAATTCATAAATGGTACGTCGGGTTACTACTTCACGACGATGACGCAGGAACGCGTCTAAAATTTGCTTCAGATTCAATAATTGCGGCTGACCTTCAACCAGCGCCACCATATTGATACCGAACGAAGACTGCATGGCTGTCTGGGAGAATAAATTATTGAGCAGCACATCAGCAGCATCATTGCGTTTTACTTCAACGACAATACGCATGCCATCTTTATCGGATTCATCTCGAAGTGCTGATATTCCTTCGATGCGCTTTTCTTTAACCAGCTCAGCAATACGCTCAATCAAACGCGCTTTATTTACCTGATAAGGGAGCTCAGTAACGATAATCGATTGCCTGCCCTTCTTATCTTCAACAATCTCAGCACGCGAACGCATAACCATACGACCGCGTCCAGTCTTGTAAGCCTGGCGAATACCTTTCACGCCATTAATAAATGCCGCAGTCGGCAGATCAGGCGCCGGTATATGCTGCATTAATTCATCAATGGATAAATCCGGATTTTCAATCAATGCCAGACAGGCACCAATCACTTCACCGAGGTTATGTGGTGGCATATTGGTCGCCATGCCTACAGCGATGCCAGTAGAGCCATTAATCAGCATATTGGGAATACGCGTAGGCATAACCACTGGCTCTGATTCAGAGCCATCATAGTTCTCTGCAAAGTCGACGGTTTCTTTATCTAGATCGGCAAGTAGTTCATGCGCAATTTTAGACATGCGCACTTCGGTATAACGCATTGCGGCAGGCGCATCACCATCGACCGAACCAAAGTTACCCTGGCCGTCAACCAGCATATAACGAAGCGAAAATGGCTGCGCCATACGAACGATAGTATCGTAAACAGCAGTATCGCCATGCGGATGATATTTACCGATAACATCACCGACCACACGTGCTGATTTTTTGTATGGTTTGTTGTAATCATTACCCAGAACACTCATCGCATATAACACGCGACGATGCACCGGTTTAAGACCATCACGAACATCGGGTAAAGCGCGTCCAACGATCACACTCATGGCGTAATCCAGATAGGATTGACGCATTTCGTCTTCGAGATTTACCGGAGATATTTCTTTTGCAAATTCAGTCATTTAGAGGCGTGTATCAGGTTCCATCGTTGGGTCTTTACAGTGCCAATATCAGCACCTGTCACCCAAAAAAATAGCGCATTAAAATGCGTCTTATAAAGCGCCTGATATTAACACATCTCAGCCATAGACGGGCAGTCTATTTCCCTGTTTTTTATATAAATAAACACTGTTGTCCCGTTAACTTTTCTGAGTTGCCTGCAACCATCACCTTTTACGCATCATTAAAAATATAATTGTAGAAAAACTCAAGGGGACAGGTCTTTCCATGCCACATTCGTTTAAAAGAATAAGAAAATTAATTGGCATATTTTTTAACTCTTAGGCACTTACCATAATGTCAAAATCAACAGCCTTTGCAACTGGTTTTTTTGTTCTGGCAGTTTTTTCCATTTTTATAAATCCATAACGCTCAAATGTTTTAAGCGTTCGCCCCAGGTTAGATGGTTGGCGACCTGATAGTTGAGCCAGTTCTTTTATCGTTTCTGGCTCTTCATCCGCAATTATTTTCAGTAGCGCACGGTTATTATCACTTAATACTTCAGCAAGTGATTTTATTGAATGAAACCAGATTTTAGGAGAACCACGTTTTGGGACTACACGACCAGCTGCAA
>JAUVNZ010000039.1 GCA_030599435.1 Gammaproteobacteria bacterium
CAAGCGTAAGACCGCCAAGCGGAAGACTGCTAAGCGTAAGACTGCTAAGCGGAAGACCGCTAAGCGTAAGACTGCTAAGCGGAAGACTGCTAAGCGGAAAACTGCTAAGCGGAAGACTGCTAAGCGGAAAACTGCTAAGCGGAAGACCGCTAAGCGGAAAACTGCTAAGAAACGTCGTGGATAGACGTTTGGCATAAGGCTTCTGGCTTGTTTCCAGCAGAAGTCGCCATTACAATCGGGCGCACAAGGCAACTTGTGCGCCCGATTTATTGTTGGGCAGGCATTAAATTAAGAGCTAATAAACACTTTTTTTGGGCTAAAAACAGGCAAAACACTCTTTTTTACCCGAATAATTTACTCAATATCCATTAAAAACTTCAAAATACGCTTATCAGTACATGCAAAACTCATAAACACGACATACTATCCGTACATCAGGGAGAAAAACATCGTGTCGAACATTGATTCAGGAAAAGGCCAGTTCAACAACGTACGCATGCGTCGTATGCGTAAAGACGAATTCAGTCGGCGTTTAATGCGTGAATCCAGTCTTAGCGTTGATGACTTAATCTACCCCATGTTTGTACTCGAAGGGCAAGGACAACGAGAAAATGTTGATTCAATGCCTGGTATAGAACGCGTTAGCATTGATGAATTACTCAAAGAAGCAGAAGAAATAGTACAACTTGGAATACCCGCCGTAGCACTTTTCCCCGTATCGCCAGAAAATGTTAAATCTGACGATGCATCTGAAGCCTTCAATCCAGAAGGTATTGCACAACGTGCTGTACGTGCACTTAAAGAGAATTATCCTGAATTAGGGGTAATTACTGATGTTGCACTCGATCCATTTACCACACACGGACAAGATGGATTAATAAACGATGACGGTTATGTTTTGAATGACGAAACTGTTGAAGTCCTGGTTAAACAAGCCTTATCGCACGCTGAAGCCGGCGCAGACATAGTTGCGCCGTCTGACATGATGGATGGACGCATTGGAGCTATTAGAAAAGCACTCGAAGATGCTGGACACATTCACACGCGTATTCTTGCTTATTCCGCCAAATATGCATCCAGTTTTTATGGTCCGTTTCGTGATGCAGTAGGTTCCGCTGCTAATTTGGGTGCAGGAGATAAATATACTTACCAGATGGATCCCGCTAACAGTGATGAATCGTTATGGGAAGTCAGTATGGATCTCGAAGAAGGCGCTGACATGGTGATGATTAAACCTGGCATGCCATACCTGGACATTGTGCGACGTGTGAAAGACCAATACGGTGCACCCACATACGTTTATCAAGTCAGCGGTGAATACGCCATGTTAAAGGCCGCTGCACAAAATGGCTGGTTAGATGAAAAAGCGGTCGTAATGGAATCACTTCTCGGGTTCAAACGTGCGGGTGCAGATGGAATTCTGACTTATTTTGCCAAACATGTAGCTCAATGGTTGAAAAATTAGTGAAATTTTAAAATTTTTGTTCGATCTGTGCGAAACATAGCAAGTTGAATGTGAAATAAATGTGAAATAACAGAAAAATTTAGTAAAAAATGGTTAAAAACAGGAAATATTGTTAAGAAAACACAAAAATTAAAAAATATTTAGTAAAAACTTGTCTGAAAGCACCTCACAAGCTGTTTAAGCGATTAAAACTAAAAATAGCTATTCATGTTTAACTTATTTACACGCCTCTATGAACATCTTTTTAAGGCTAATGTGACGAAATTTTTAACTTTTAACAAAACAAATAACAATTTTCTTAATTCACATGTTAATAATTGCCAATATTTTCCATTTTTTGTCTTCATCGCATGAATTTTTTAGCACATTTACAACAAATTGATCACTTTTCATGAATGTAAACATCAATCACGCCCCGAATTAACATTCTCGTTTTTCCTTAAGCTACATTTTTGGCCGATTCAGTATCCATTCGCACCAATAATTCCTAACTGTAACCTGTAAAAGTTACCCGTAAATATTTACGCGCCAAATCACCTGGATATTGTTCTCATTAGTACTGACTCTTGAGTTACTCCCTGGCGTCAAATTAAACACCAAATACACTGGTCAGGAATAATTTCTGGCCATACCTATTAACAAACTGTTTTGGTATTTAATGGCAAATAATAACTCGTAAATTCGCACTCTTTTCCACAACAAAACATCATAAAACCCACTGATACCAACCCCTAAAAACTAGTAAAAAATAATTGAAATTAGTGCTTGATTTCTTTTAGTCCATCAGTAAACTTCGCGCCAAATAAAGAGCAACCATAAATCGATGTTGATAGGCAACATCACTAACGTATACCGATAGGCGGTATTAAAGGAGTCAATTGTGGCATTCACCACTATTTCAAATATGTTCGGCAGTTCCCCCGTTCGCCCCCTGCAAAAACACATGGAAAAAGTTCAGGTTTGTATAACCCAACTTACGCCTTTTTTTGATGCGGTACTGTCAGAAAACTGGGAAGACGCTACTAAAGTTCGAGGTGAAATTACCCGCCTGGAAAATGAAGCTGACGATTTAAAACGTGAGTTGCGGCTCAATCTACCCAAAAGTCTATTTATGGCAATCTCAAGAAGAGATTTGTTAGAAGTCCTCACCATGCAGGACAAAATTGCCAACAAGGCCAAAGACATTACTGGCCTGATTATTGGCCGCAAAATGGTTTTCCCAGAAAGCTTTGGTCCCCTTCTTAAAGAATTTATCCAACGTTCTATCGATGCCTCGGAACAAGCACAAAAAGCCATAAACGAGCTTGATGAGTTAGTGGAAACCGGTTTCCGCGGCAAAGAAGTTGAGTTAGTGGAATCTATGATTAAAACCCTCGACAAAATAGAGGGGGATACAGATAAAATTCAAGTCAGAGTTCGCACAGAACTATTTGCTATTGAAGCCGACCTCAATCCTGTGGAAGTCATGTTCTTGTATCGCATTATTGACTGGATCGGAGATCTGGGCGATTTATCACAACGGGTAGGAAGCCGCCTTGAACTAATGTTAGCTCGATAGCGGAGATAAAGATCATGGAATACGGAACGATCTTTATCACACTGGCCTGTGTGTTTGGTTTTTTTATGGCCTGGGGTGTGGGTGCCAACGATGTCGCTAATGCGATGGGCACTTCTGTTGGCTCAGGCGCTATCACCGTTAAACAAGCCATTATCATCGCCACTATTTTTGAGTTTATGGGTGCCTTTTTGGCTGGCGGCCAGGTCACCTCAACCATTCGCAAAGGCATACTTGATACAACTCAGTTAGCAGGTACGCCAGACATACTCGTCTACGGCATGTTGGCATCGCTATTAGCAGCGGGTATTTGGCTAATGGTGGCTTCACGATTTGGTTGGCCAGTATCTACTACACACTCGATTGTGGGTGCCATTGTAGGTTTTGCCGCAATCGGTGTTGATATGGATATCGTTAAGTGGGGCAAGATCGGCACTATCGTCAGTAGCTGGGTGGTTTCGCCAATGCTGGCGGGTAGCATCGCCTACGCACTTTTTTACAGTGTACAGCGCCTCATCCTCGATAAAGCCGAACCACTAAAATATGCCAAACGTTACGTTCCCTACTACATTTTTCTGGTGGGTTTCATGATCGCACTGGTAACACTGTACAAAGGCCTCAAACACGTTGGCCTGGATTTAAGTGCGACGGAATGTTATCTCTCCGCGACCATTGTCGGTGGTATTTCCATGTTGATTGGTAAATATTACATCAGCAAGCTGAGCTTTGATCCCGACGCAGACCTGGATTTTCATTACACCAACGTGGAAAAAATCTTTACGGTACTTATGGTATTCACCGCTTGCGCCATGGCTTTTGCACATGGCTCCAACGATGTGGCCAACGCCATCGGTCCACTGGCCGCAGTCATCAGCATCGTGGAAAACAGTGGTGAAGTGGCACAAAAATCTTCCTTGCCGGTATGGGTATTAATCCTCGGCGGCAGCGGCATTGTTATTGGCCTTGTTACCTATGGTCACAAAGTTATCGCCACCGTTGGTACCGGCATCACCAAGCTAACACCAAGTAGTGGTTTTGCTGCCACATTGGCAGCAGCGACTACGGTAGTGCTGGCATCACGCACGGGTTTACCTATTTCCACCACACACACTTTGGTGGGTGCGGTTTTGGGTGTGGGTGTAGCCCGCGGTATCGCGGCGCTTAACCTTAAGGTGATTCGCACAATATTTATGTCCTGGATTGTTACCTTGCCTGCTGGTGCCATACTTTCCATCATAATTTTCTATATACTGAAAACCATCTTTAGCTAAACAACCGGTAAACACACCCACGGAAAATTTATCGATAATGTCTTCCCTCTTTGACTTCGATAAAGCACCGGATACCTATGCGGTGATGGGCAACCCCATCAAGCATTCCAGGTCGCCTCAAATTCATGCCGCATTTGCCAAACAAACCAATCAACGTATTGAGTACACCGCCATTCAGGTTGATCTCGGTGGCTTTGATCAGGCAGTGGGTAACTTTTTTGCCAATGGCGGCAAGGGATTGAATGTTACCGTTCCTTTCAAACAGGAAGCCTGGCAACTGGCTGACGTCCTGGGCGCAGAGGCAAAACAAGCCAGTGCCGTAAATACTTTATTGATGAATTCCGATGGCCAGCTGGTTGGCCGTAATACCGATGGCATTGGACTGGTACGCGACCTTTTGAAAAATCACAAAACCTCTATCGCCAATAAACGATTACTGCTAGTCGGTGCAGGCGGCGCTGCACGCGGAGTACTACAGCCATTGCTTAATGAGAATCCAGAAACACTGGTTATCGCTAACCGTACGCCCGATCGTGCCTATGATCTCGCAAAAGATTTTTCCGAACTCGGCAACGTACATGGCGTTGGGTTTGATGATCTTGACGACCAAAGCTTTGATTTCATCATCAATGCCACCGCGGCAAGTTTGCAGGGGGAAGTGCCGCCCTTACCGGATACTGTTTGCGCTGAAAATTGTTGGTGTTACGACATGATGTACAGTACCGAGCCCACGCCATTTGTACGTTGGGGTGAACAACATAACGCCAGCAAATCTGTTGATGGCCTGGGCATGCTGGTGGAGCAGGCAGCGGAGTCCTTTTTTCTTTGGCGCGGGGTTCGCCCTGAAACGGCGGCCGTTATTCAATCAATCAGACAGGAACTAAGCTCCAGCTAATATCCAAAATCTTTTCAAACACTCTTTTTACAATACTCTTTTCACATCAGACTCTTCACAACAGTTTTTTTTACAACTCTTTGTTACAACAAGGCCTCTACCACATCACCCCAGCCCTGGGCGATATTATCGAGGTTGTATCCCCCTCCCCCCATCACTAGCAAACGTCCAGCGCAAAATTGTTCTGCTAACGCGCGCAAGCGTTGTATCGCATGAACATGACTTGCCGAACTGTACTTGAGGTGGGTAATAGGATCGTCGGCCAGACTATCGACACCGCACTGAAATAAAATTATCTGAGGACGCACCTGCAGTAGATATGACTCCACCTGTTCCCAGGCTATCAAAAATGCTTTGTCATCCGCACCCGGCGGCATGGGAATGTTAAGTTTTGTACCCTCAGCTAAATCGCGACCCGTTTCCTCTTCCGACCCACTGCCTGGGTACAAATAACGACCGTCTTCATGCATATCGGCAAAAAATACGCGCGGATCACTTTCAAACCCGTAAAACACACCGTCAGCATGATGGGCATCGATATCCACGTAAGCTACCCGGCTCAAACCATGCTGCTGTAATAACCATTCAATGACCACACCACAATCATTAAACACGCTGAACCCTGCAGCACCCTCGCGACGCGCATGATGCAATCCAGCAATAGGGACAAAGGTGCGCTTGCAGGAGTTCGACAACAATGCATCCGCCGCCGCTAGCACTGTTCCCACGACTGTTGACATTGCCTCGAACATGCCGACAAAGGCCGGCGTATCACCAGTATCGAGATAACCTTCACCGCTTAATGATAATTTTTTAACCAGGCTAATGTATTCTGCTGTATGAAACAGACCTAATTGCTCTTCAGTTGCTACTGCCGGTTTTGAAATCTTCAGTTTTTGAATCAATTCTCGTCGTTCTAACTCATCTACAAACCGATTGTAACGTTGCACGCCGAATGGATGGCCTTCGCCAAAACCATACCGACCCAACTCTTCCCCTAAATAAACACAAAGATCTGAAGCCACGGTTCGACCCTTCCTGTTTCATCCTGCCAATAGTGTTGTTAAAGCAACAACATGGCACACGAGAATAACTTACGCCATAGAGGAAAAAATACAAAAGTAAACGAGGACCAACTAACCACAAATCAACTATCCAGAGCCCATTCCAAACGGTTTTTTTATGCTAAAAATGCCAACAAAGTGTTAAATATATCCAACCCTCAACCGCTATAACCTTAAATATTCAATAAAATCAATGAACTTTTGGCTAAATCAAGGGACGACTGATTAAGCGATGCCTGGATTAAGTGTTTTTTTTCAATTACTCGTTGCCCATGCCCTGGCAGATTTTGCACTGCAAGGGGAGGCTATGGGTTCCGGCAAAAACCGGCACAACAAAATACACCTGAATACAGGCAAGCACTTTCCAGCCTGGCAGTACTGGTTAACAGCACACTCTCTGGTTCATGGCGGCGCAGTTTATCTCGTCACAGGCAGTGTGTTGTTAGGTGTGATAGAAACCGTGCTGCACGGCCTGATTGATTTTTCTAAATGCGAAGGCTGGATTAATTTCCACGTAGATCAGGGATTACATGTGGCCTGCAAAATTGGCTACTGCGTTTTTCTTCTGAGTATTTAACCCCTGAGTAATAACAAAACACCCAAATCTTATTTCTCTTCACCCACATGTTTGTTTTTTAAATCCACATAATGCTGCGCTGAATAATCTATCCACTTTCTTTCGCTTTCTGTCAACGGCCGCACCTTGCGCACCGGACTACCCAGCCACAAATAACCACCTTCCAGCACTTTACCCGGTGATACCAGGCTACCAGCACCCAACAAAACATAAGGCTCAATTTTAGCGCCATCCATTACCGTGGAACCCATACCTACAAGGCAATTATCACCCACTTCACAGCCATGCAAAATAACGCGATGACCAACGGTAACGTTGTCGCCTACACTCACGGCATAACCATCAGGAATATCGGTGTGTGGATGAGTCACGTGTACCACGCTATTGTCCTGTATGTTGGTGCGTTTGCCGATGCGAATTTTGTTCACATCACCACGCACAACAGTCATAGGCCAAATGGAGCTATCCTCACCAAGGTGAACATCACCCACCACCAGGGCAGTGTCATCAACAAACACTTTGTCGCCTAGTGAGGGCGCTATACCCTGATAAGTTCTAATCTTCATCAATTCACCGTCGTTTAACTAGCTATACACTGTCGTTTTTTATCTAAGCGTTACCAATTCTTCCGCACTGGTAGGATGAATAGCCACTGTATTGTCAAAATCGGCTTTAGTGGCGCCCATCTTCACCGCAACGGCGAAGCCCTGCAACATTTCATCGGCTCCCTGACCGATAATATGCACACCCACGACCTTTTCCTGCGCGCCAATGCACACCAATTTCATGGATGTACAGGGCTGATGTTCTGTAAATGCATTAACCATAGCTGTAAAACGTGTTTGATACACTTTTACGGCATCACCATGTTGTTTGCGAGCTTGTTCTTCAGTAAGTCCTACCGTGCCGATAGGCGGATGACTAAACATCACCGTAGGAATATTTTCGTAATCCAGCTTGCGGTCACTTTGTTTGTTAAATAAGCGATCACCTAAACGGCGCCCTGCTGCGATGGCAACAGGCGTTAACGGTGCCTTACCAGTGACATCACCCAGGGCATAAATACCCGGCACATTGGTATTTTCAAATTCATCAGAAGGAATCAAACCTCGCTCGTCCACCTCTACACCGGCGGACTCTAAATTAAGACTTGCTGTGTTAGCCTGTCGACCAATCGCCCAAATCAAGGCATCAATTTCTGTCAGTTGCTGACCATTGTTGAACGTGAGCGTTAGACTGCCATCAGCGGCCTTTTCCACGGTAGTGCAGGAAATTTTGGTTATTACGCTGACACCATCATTGAGCATTTCTTCCATCAGTGAATCGCGCAACATAGCATCAAAGCTGGCTAAAAAATGCTCCCGACGCAATAACAAACTCACATCGCTACCTAGTGTATTGAGCACACCCGCCAGTTCTACGGCGATATAACCCGCACCAACTACGGCAACACGTTGCGGTTGTTTTGTGAGGGCAAAAAAACCATCGGAAGTTATGCCCAGCTCGGCTCCGGGTGTATCTGGTACAACTGGCACACCGCCGGTAGCGATCACAATGTGGTCCGCTGTGTACAAATCGCCATTAATTTCCAGAGTTTTTGCATCCACAAAAGAAGCAAAACCCTTTAGGTGATCGATGTTGGAATCAGTCAGATAATTGCCGTACCAGTCAGTAATACCCTTGATATAACCTTCCCGGGAGGCCACCAGCCTGGCCCAGTCAAAGCCTTTTACCTCCACATTAAACCCATAATCACTAGAATTCCGTAGTGTTTGTGCCACTTCAGCGCCATACCACATGACTTTTTTGGGAACACACCCCACATTGACACAAGTACCACCCATTTTGCCGACTTCAACCACTGCGCACTTTGCCCCGTACTGCGCAGCGCGCTCCGCAACGGACAGACCGCCGCTGCCGCCACCAATAGCAATTAAATCGTAGTGTTTACTCATACTGTTTCCTTAAAATTCTGAACCATTTTTTCCTCGGTACCCCTTGTGGGTGAACGACGTATCGTGCCGCCTGGGTGTAATAAAAGAGCCTTTTCAACCCATCCATTGTAGAGGCGGTTCATCCATAATCGCCAACTGCTCACGTAGGGATAAAATCTGTTCTTCCCAATAACGAGGTTCTGCAAACCACGGGAAATGCATCGGGAAAGTTGGATCATCCCAGCGCCGTGCCAGCCAGGCAGAATAGTGAATCATGCGCAGGCAACGCAAGGGTTCAATCAAATGCAACTCACGGGGGTTAAAATCCATAAACTCAGTATACCCGGATAAAATCTCGTCAATCTGTAGGGTCATTTGTTTACGATCCCCCGATAATAACATCCACAAATCCTGCACTGCCGGGCCCATGCGTGCATCATCAAAGTCCACAAAATGCGGTCCATTATCAGTCCATAAAATATTACCGGGATGACAATCGCCGTGTAAGCGAATGTTGTTTATCTTTCCTTCGCTGGCTCCGGCCCGCTCAAATCCAGCTTCTACCTGTTTTAGAACATCTTCCACCAATGTTGAGTAAGCCACTTTCAAATCGTCAGGGATAAAATTTGTCGACATTAGATATCGATATGAATCCCATCCGAAAGTTTCAGTATTCAATTCAGGACGAAACTCGAACGGTTTTGCGACACCCAGGGCATGAATACGAGCAATAAATCGACCCATCCACATCAAATTGTCCATGTCTTCCAGGTCTGGTGTGCGACCACCGCGACGAGGATAAAGTGCAAAACGGAAGCCACCGTATTCAAACAGACTTTTATCCGCTTCATCGCGCAACGGTGCCACCACAGGAATCTCAATCTGTGCCAGCGCTTCAGTGAAATTGTGCTCTTCCTGTATGGCCTCATTTGACCAACGCTCCGGCCGATAAAATTTTGCTACCACCGGTTC
>JAUVNZ010000289.1 GCA_030599435.1 Gammaproteobacteria bacterium
AATATGGCTTACGGAATTATGTTGACTGGAAGAAAAGAAAAATTGTAATGAACGACTTACCTGTTGAGCCATGGCATCTTTGAAGGGGTCAAGCACTTCGGGGATGTAATTGTCAGGCAGGCCGCCCTGACGTTTAGCCATGCCGGCTTCTTCGTAGGAGAGGCCATAACGACGCTGTATTTCTTCAGTAAGTTGTTTGCCACCAAAAACCTGATCTCGTGTATAAATAATTTTTTCGTCGTTGAGCACGCTCAGCGTGGTCATTGTGGCGCCAATATCGATAATGGCGATTGTTTTGCCTTCGGTACCGCCAGGCACTTGCGATGAGATAAGTCCAAAGGCATTTTCCAGAGTGTAGGCTTCAATGTCGACGACTTTTGCCGTGAGCCCGCCGAGTTCAACAGCTGCGACTCGAGAATCCACATTTTCGCTACGTGAAGCAGCAAGTAACACATCAACGGTATCTGGATTGTCATCTGAGGGTCCGAGGATTTCAAAATCCAGATTTACCTCTTCCAGGGAATACGGAATGTATTGGTCAGCCTCTAACTCAATCTGACTTTCCATATCATCTTCGGAAAGTGAGGCTGGCATGGTAATAACCTTGGTAATAACAGAAGAGCCGGCAACAGCAACACAGACATTTTTTGTGCGCGATCCAGAACGTTTGGCGACGCGGCGAATGGCTTCGCCAACCGCTTCAACGTCCGCAATGTTTTTTTCTACCACGGAATTAGGTGGTAAAGGTTCAGCGGCAAAGGCGTCCACACGGTAACCTTTCCCGCTAAGGCTCAGCTCCAGGAGCTTGACCGAAGTCGAGCTGATATCAAGGCCGACGAGCTGTGGTTTTTTCTGAGCAAATAATTTGGCTAACTGCACTCTATTATCTTCCTATTTTTTCAATTTATATGCAGACAAGCAGATTATCGGTAGCCAGTCAGCAAACTTTACTATAGATCAAAAATTGGATAAGAAAAAATTAGTATTTGGTTGATTCAATTAGAAGTTTTATACTCTGTTAGCAACAATGTCCATGAACACTATCACAAAATTCCTCGATTTAAGGCGTTCCTTCAAGCTCCCCAGGCGTTGGTGGCTCATGGCTGGCGGAATTGGTGTTTTTTTGACCACTCTCTTTGTGTTGGGCATTTATCTCTTTATTGTCCCCAATTTACCCTCCATAGATGTCCTTAAAGATGTTCGTTTCCAGGTGCCATTAAGAGTCTATAGCCGCGATATGAAGCTTATGGCTGAGTTTGGCGAGAAGAAACGGGCGCCAATGGCCTATGAAGAATTTCCGGATCTGATGGTTAAAGCCGTTTTGGCGGCTGAAGACGCACGTTTTTTTGAGCATCCCGGAGTGGATTACCTGGGTTTGTTACGTGCAGTATTTTACCTGGTACGTACCGGCGAAAAGGGGCAGGGCGGAAGTACCATAACTATGCAGGTAGCGCGAAATTTCTTCCTGAGCCGTGAAAAAACCTATTTGCGAAAAATCAATGAGATTATGCTGGCATTTAAGATTGAGGAAACGCTGAGCAAGCAGGACATTCTTTCCCTCTATCTGAATAAAATATATCTGGGCAACCGAGCCTATGGTGCCGGGGCGGCAGCGCAAGTCTATTATGGCCTGGATGTAGGGCAACTCAATGTGGCACAACTGGCTATGATTGCAGGCCTGCCAAAAGCCCCCTCCCGATATAACCCTATAATTAACCCGACGAGGGCGTTAACGCGTCGTAATTATGTTCTGGGACGCATGGTTTCACTGGAATACATCAATGAGGATGAATATAACGAGGCAATAAAAAGCGTCGATGATGCACGCCTTCACGGCCTGTCTAAAGAAGTGACGGCTCCCTATGTGGCCGAAATGGTGCGTGCAGAGATGGTGGAGCGCTATGGCGATGCCACCTATTCAGAAGGATTTAATGTTGTCACCAGCATAGATTCCAGGCTACAGGCGGCTGCCAACAAATCCCAGCGAAATGCCCTGCTTTCCTATGATCGTCGTCATGGTTATCGGGGGCCAATTTCGCGGCAACTGCTGGATGACGAAAGCGGCGAAGAGCAGTGGATGAATTTGCTCAGGCAACATCGAGAGATTAATAGTCTGCTGCCTGCTCTGGTGCTGGAAGTGGTTGGGCAGTTTGCGATTGTTTTCGAACCCCATCGGGGAGTGCTAAGAATTGACTGGCCAGGCCTGAAGTGGGCAGCATCGGGAACTGGATTTGGCCGTATGGGTGAGGCGCCTAAGGAGGCTGCAGATATCCTTACTCGTGGTGATGTTATTCGAATAAATGAGGATTCCGATGGTCAGTGGAGCCTGGCGCAGGTGCCCGTTGTGGAAGGGGCCCTGGTATCGCTCGATCCGCATGATGGTGCTATTCGTGTTCTGGTGGGCGGGTTTAATTTTGTGAACAGTAACTTTAATCGGGTGACCCAGGCAGAAAGGCAGCCTGGATCTAATTTCAAGCCATTTACCTATTCTGCCGGGCTGGAAAAAGGTTTTACCTTGGCTAGTCTGATTAATGATGCCCCTGTGGTATTTGAAGATGAGGGTCTGGAAGCAACCTGGCGTCCGGAAAACTACAGCGGCAAGGTGTTTGGCCCAACCCGTTTGCATGAAGCTTTGGTGCACTCCCGGAATCTGGTCTCTATTCGTTTGCTTCGTGCCGTTGGTATTTCATACGCGATCAAGTACGTGTCGCGATTTGGATTCGATAAACGCCGTCTTCCCAAAGATCTGTCATTGGCATTGGGCAGTGGGGCAGTCACACCACTGGAGGTTGTGTCGGGCTATTCAGTCTTTGCCAACGGCGGTTATCGCACTATCCCTTATTTCATTGACCGTATCGAAGATGCCGACGGTGAAATTGAATATCGTGCAGATCCCTTTACGGTTTGTGAGTGGTGTGAG
>JAUVNZ010000332.1 GCA_030599435.1 Gammaproteobacteria bacterium
ACTCACAAAATGCGCGAAGCATACGCAGCAGTTCGTGATGTAGCAGAGCAAGAGGATATTGATATGCGTATTGCGGCCTTTGTATTGGGTATACGGCGGGTTGGTAAAGCTGCAACATCGCGAACCTATGTACCAGAGGAAATTAATTTATAAATATCGCCATTGCTGAAAATAATTTAATGGCAGGAGTAATGTATGAATGATTCAACATTGGATACAGGTCTGATTGAAGTCCTTTTGGAAAGACTGGAGAAGCAGAGATTACCAAGACTGCTTGCGTTAAAAAAGAAGGTTGATGAAGGCAGTTCACTTGATGATCTGGATCTGGATTTTTTAGAAAATTCGATAACAGATGCCAGAAAAGTTATACCGATAATAGACAGACATCCGGAGTATCAGTCGCTTGCGGCACAGGTGATGGCGCTTTACAAAGATATATCAGAAAAAGCATTGCAAATAGAAAAGGGGTTTTGAAATTAAGTGTGTAGAAGAGCCAAAGAGCTGTAGGGTTCGTCACGACAGATGGTTTTACCTGCACAAAAGTAACATCGTGATTGCGTATTTAAGTCTGAATTATATCAGGGGTAATGCACTATGCTGCAATTTCTGAGTTCTCTGTTCGCTTCATCAGACAAATATTCTCCTGGTGTTAATGACGCATTGATCAGAGTTGCTACTGACCGGGTAGTGGATGGTACCGACAAGCGGTTGCGTGGATATGGTAACTACAGGAAACAGTTACGAGATTCGGTCGAGTCTGCGGTGGTGCATATCATCAATATGATTGACACATTGCCGTCACCCGTAGAAATCAGCCGCAGGACTTTCAGCAGCGATCCAAGGATTCGCGCTTTCTTTGCATCATTCACTCATTTACAGGAAAAGGTCGGCGGTGCGAGAAGTGTCAATGATTATATAAAACATGTGCATTGTGATGAATCGAGCAGAATATATGGTCTGCTAACGATGGAATGGGAAGAAATTAACCGGCTGGGTACAGTATTGCAGGGTGACATGATTCAGCGTGAGGTTTTACAGGAGGCCGTCAACTTCTTCAACCATCGCTACCTCGGGCCTTCAAATTCATTGGAAGAAGCAAAGACGAACGTGAAAAAGCGTATCTTCGATTATATGATAGAAATAGCGCTGGAAAAAATTATTGCCGAACGTGGCAAAAGAGCTGAGCTGAATCAACAACAGATCTTATTAAAACGTAAACTGGCGATGATGAAGGCTGGTAACTGGGGTTTGGGAGATATGTTGTCACAGGAGGAATATCTGCACTCCGATCTGAACGCATTAAGTGCAGAGATTGAAGCCATAGAAACTGAATTATCAAAACTGGGTGCTAGTCATGAACTGCTAAAAAGGAATATGAAGATAATCAAGGATGTAATGAGTAATCCCGGCAGACAAATGGCCGCACGTAACATCAACATGAGACTGGATGCTATGAATATCAAGGTTGATGAAACATCTTCACTAACAGTTAATACGCTGGATCTGATTGAGTTTTATTCTGGTAAAGGTGAAACGCGTATTGTTTTACCCTGTTGGTATCCAGTAAACGAATTACCCCCTATGAAAGACTTTATTGCCGAAGCAAGACGTTACCTGTGAAGGTATAGCAATCAGTCGATGCTATCATGCATATGTGTCTATTAAGGTTGCGGAAAAGAAGTTAGAGTTTTGATTGTTCTTCGATAAACTGGAGATGTTTCGACGTGATAGATAAAAAATATCAAGGCTTTGTACATTCATTTTTTATGGCATTGTTAATGTCTTGTCTAATGTCGTTTGTCATCAGCTTTCTAAATGTCGGGTTTGTAAGCGACTTTTTATATGTCTGGCTTAAGTCATGGAGTTTCGCTTTTATGGTAGGTTTTCCGGTATTCATTCTGGTTTCACCAGTTGTTATAAAACTGGTGGATTTAGTGATAGATAACTAAGCTCATGTATCAAAACCTCGCCATTCTAGCCGTGTTTGCTTTTCTCTACAGCACTTTTGCTAAAGGTATCGAGCAAACATGGGTCAGCGGGCCGATTATTTTTACTGCGTTTGGTTTGTTACTAGGTCCATTAGGTGCAGGTGTGCTGACACTGGATGTTACAAATCAAACATTGCGAACTCTCGCTGAAATAACCCTTGCGCTGGTTCTCTTCAGTGATGCTGCCAGTGCAAATCTAAGCGCACTAAAGAAAAGTGTTCGTATCCCAGAAAGAATGTTAATAATCGGACTGCCATTGACTATCCTGCTCGGATTTACAGTTGGTGTTCTGGTATTTGATGAATTTACAGTGTACGAACTTGCGATACTTGCGACCATGTTGGCTGCTACTGATGCCGCATTGGGCAAACCGGTAATCACCAATAAAGCCATACCCGTCAGGGTTCGCGAAGGGCTGAACATAGAAAGTGGACTGAATGATGGCATCTGTGTCCCCATTCTTTTTATATTCAT
>JAUVNZ010000077.1 GCA_030599435.1 Gammaproteobacteria bacterium
AAAAAAGAATCTGATAATCGTTATGGACAAAATTAAAAAAGAGGTGTTCGACAATGAGTGCTACTGAAAATATGGCGGTTTTTGCAGTATCACTGGATACCGTGTGGGTCATTCTTGCGGCCGTGCTGGTGTTTATGATGAATGCAGGATTCGGAATGCTCGAAGCAGGACTTTGCCGGGCAAAGAATACCGTTAATATTTTTGCAAAAAATATTGTCATGTTTGCGATTGCCAGCCTGAGTTTTTGGTTAGTCGGTTTCGGTTTGATGTTTGGGGATGGTAACTCCCTGATGGGAACAACGGGCTGGATGTTGTCGGGAGAAGATAACAGTCCGGCCATTGGTGAATATTATTACGGTGATTACAGTTCGCTCGGTTGGGCGGCGTTACCTCTTTATGCAAAGGTTTTATTTCAATTGATGTGTGTTGCGGCCTCCGCGCATATTGTTTCGGGCGCGGTTTCGGAACGAATCAAGTTTTTCTCATTCATTGCTTTTTCTATAGTGCTGGTTGCCATTATATATCCAACCATTGGCCACTGGGTTTGGGGCGGCGGCTGGTTAGGTGATATGGGGTTCACTGACTTTGCAGGTTCTTCAGTAGTGCATTCCGTTGGCGGTTGGGCGGCATTAACAGGCAGCATTGTTTTAGGTGCACGGGCAGGTAAATTTACCCGAGGTGGCCGGGTAGCGCCTATCCCTGGTCACAACCAGGCCATGGCAGCACTGGGAATGTTTCTCCTGTGGTTCGGTTGGTTCGGCTTTAACGCCGGCAGCGCCATGACAGCGGGCAGTGACATTATCGCTACGGTTGCACTCAACACAACGCTTGCCGCTGCGGCCGGCGTGCTTAGTGCCCTAATTGCGGCCGAGGTGCTTGTCGGCAAACCCGACTTGAGCATGATTCTTAATGGTTCATTGGCTGGCCTGGTCGCCATTACCGCCGGTTGTGCCGTTGTCAGTACCAGTGGTGCAGTGATCATCGGGCTTGTCGCCGGTGTTCTGGTCGTTTACTTCATCATGTATCTCGATAAACGTCGCATAGATGATCCCGTTGGTGTGATTCCGGTACATCTCGTCAACGGTATCTGGGGAACACTGGCCGTTGGTTTGTTTAGCCTGAAGGATGGTTTCTTTTATACCGGTGAACTTTCATTGTTGATTGTTCAACTGACTGGGATTGCAGCGATTGCTGTCTTTGCAGGTGTTGGCAGCTATTTTGTCTGGCGTCTGGTCAGCCTGCTTTTGGGTGGCTTGCGCGTTAGTCAGGAGGAAGAGCACGTTGGTCTTGATATTAGTGAACACGGTATGGAAGCGTATCCAAGCAGTTCTGGACCAAGGAGCCTCTATTAATATGAGAGGCAAGGTGAGAAATAAGATGAACAATAAGATTGGCAATTTCGATTAGAAAATGTTGAAGGAGAATTAAAGTGGGCTGGTTAATATTCTTTTTTTGCTGGATCTTGTTCCTTTGGCTGTATCGCTACAGTGAGAGGAATAAGCAGCTACGGGCACAGTCAACGCAGGTCGATAAACGCATGGATTATGGCTCAATAAAACACGACTTTGATGAAAGCATGAAGTCATTCAATGATGCCGAGGATTTCAAAACGCGACTTGCTCATATTGATCGTGCCATCAGTTACCTTGAGCAGATGGAGGAGATGTTGCCGGGAAAACATTCATCCGATCAACTCGATGAATTGCTTTCCTTAAAACAGGCGTTAACCCATTCCGGTATTAAGGGACGATTTCAGGAGTCAATGCGTAAGGCTCGTGAGTCCACCAGCACTGTAGCCAAAGTCAACTATGCAACATCGGCACAGGCCGTTCTGAGCGAAGGATTAAATTTGGGACTTGACGAAAAGACATTAACGGATGAGATCGAGGAATCCAATGATTTTGTCAATCAGTTGCAATATGACGAATATCTCGCCAAGGCCAGCAAGGAAGAAGATAAGGGGAATATAAAAGGTGCGATTGACCAATATCAGGTGGCACTGTATTTCCTAAAGATGGCCCATATGGGAAGCGAAAAGCAGGAAACGCTGGCAAATGAAATTGAGAACAAATTACAGAAGCTTTCTTAATAAATTTCTAAGTTTTTTAAATGAAAAGAGTAAGTGAATAGCGGAGACGATCATGGAAAATAATGAAACGCAGGGTAATATAAACAAGTTTGGGGGAAAAACACTATTGACTGGTTTGCTGGCAGCCGTTCTTGTTGCTGCGGGTGCAACCGGTCTTCTGGAAACCAATGAGGCTGGTTATATCACGGTTAAACAATCGGTTATGACCGGAAAGGTTTCCATCATTTCTGAGCCGGGCCTGTTTTGTCAGTGCTTTGGTACGATTACAAAGTACCATGAGGCGGGCACTGTTAAGTTTGCACAAGCGGATCAAATAAAAGGTCCTGATGGAGTGCTGATTGAACGACCCAGCAAAAATAAAGAAAAGGATCCTTCAATCTCCAGCGAAATCGAAGTGCGTTTCAACGATGGTGGCCTGGGCTGGATCTCGGTGATGACCTTGTTTGACCTGCCAACCGATCAAGATCAGTTAGGACTTGTGCATAAAAAATTCAGGAATTATAAAAACCTCATTGAGACAGGGATCAAACCCACTATTGAAGAGTCTGTGGTACTTACTGCTGCACTGATGAATTCGGGTGAATCGTACACCACCAAACGCGCTATTTTCTCCGAATGGGCCAAGGGGCAGCTGACCAAAGGCACCTATATTACCGAGGAGCTTAGCCGAACAGAACAAGCGCCAGCGACTGATGTCGTCGAAAATAATGTCGTTAGGGTGAAAACAGAAGGTGGTGTACAACTCAGAAATGAGAGCCCGCTTGAACGCTATGGCATCAAGTTCAAGCAATTTCAGGTTACCAGTATTCGTTATGAAGCCGAGACCGAAAACCTGATTAAAATTAAGAGAGAGGCGCTGCAGCAGACGATAGTCGCCAAAATAGCGGCTGAAAGGGCAAAACAGGAAAGGTTGGCCGCTGAAGAGTTTGGTAAAAAGAAAGTCACCATTGCTGAATACGATGCCATGGTGAAAAAGAAAAAATCGGAAGTTGCGGCTGAAGAAGAGAAGTCCGTGGCCATCATTAATGCTGAGCGGAAACTTGCGGTAGCAAAAGTAATGAAACAAAAAGATCTTGGTACAGCTAATAAAAAAGTTGAGCTCGAAAAACTCGCCAAGGCCAAGGCCGTTGTCGCTGCTGAAAAGAACGTCAAGGTTGCTAAGCTCAATGCCCAGGCAGCCAAACATAATAAGCAGGCGCATATCCTTGATGGCCAGGGCCTGGGCGAACAAAGACGACTCATCTATAAAGCCGATGGTGCCCTGCAGCAGAAGCTGGATGCCTACGTGAAGGTTATGTCGGTATTGTCAAAAGAGTTAGGCAAGCAAAAATGGGTGCCTGATATTGTCATGGGTGAAAGTGGCAAAGGTGCAAAAAGCCAGGGTAACGCTGCAGCAGGATTCATGAACCTGTGGATGATGAAAACGGCAAAAGATCTTGGGGTTGAAATGATGGGGAGTAAGAAGTAGTCATCAGTTTCAAACAAGAACCCTGTATAGATTCGGTACGGCCAGGATTCGTATACGACAACTATCCTGATAAAGAGGTTACCTAACCGTTTCCGGATCCTGTGTTTCAAGCACAGGTTGCCCGAAGTGGTCTGTTATAGCCGATCAGTGTGTAATTTTCAGGTTTTTGCAGATCAAATATTGAGCAATTCTGGGATAAATATGGGACACTTTGAACATTACTTCGTGTGATCTGATGTGATCCAGAGTGATGCTAGGTGATAGCTTTTTCAGTGGTTTAAGAAGAAGGTCCTTTAAATCAATGCCCTTAAAGTGGGCTTGAAAACCGTTGACGGGCAACCGTCCGGGGGTTCGAATCCCAATAGACATGGGCAAGGATTGTTCCAGACAATCCTTTTGCATTCCCCACATCCCTGTGGGTTATGTGCAGGTGCCGCGAGAGCATTTATGCCCTGTGGGTACAAGGATGTGTAAAGTGGTGTCGCTTAAATATTATGTGCTCGCTTTAAAGCAAGCCGAGTAAATACTGGCCCTATAATTTCAAAAAACACCGTTGAGCTGATAATAACTGATAAAAGTACCTGACGATATTCAGGGAAGTAGTTTGAGGCCACAAGCGCCATGCCTATTGCGACACCAGCCTGTGGGAATAAAGCAACGCCCATCCAGTTTTTTGTAGCCTTGTCAGCCCCGCTGAATTGGCTACCGATCCTGGCGCCGAGGATTTTTCCAGCGGCTCGACATAAAATATAAATAACACCAATTAACCCGATTTCTTTCATCGTGCTGAGTTCAAGCGATGCCCCGGCAAGGACAAAAAAGACAACCATAAATGGCCATTCAATACCTTCGATAGTGTGAAATGGATACTCGTGATGTTTAGCAACGTTCGCTATTACCGCACCGAGTACCATTGATGTAATCAAAAAAGACACCTCAAGCCAGATGGCCAGGCCACCACAAACGAAAACAAGACCGAGAGCTTCAGTTAAGATTGGTTGCCCTGGTTTAATCCTTCCTGTTAAATATGCAGCAGGTAGTCCAATTAATACTCCCAATATTACCGCGCCACCAATTTCTTTTGTTGCCATCAACAAGGGTGATATGTCTTCACCATGGCCATTTAATGCCGTCACTACGGCCATTCCAATAGCAAATAGCACTAAAGCCCAAATGTCATCGAGTGCAACGATGGAAAGTAGAATGTCCCTAAATGGGGTTTTATCGTCCGTCTCTATGACGACATCAAGAACTGCCGCTGGCGCAGTAGCTGATGCAATACAACCTAATAAGATTGCAATCTCTTTTGAAACTCCGGCCCATATAAGACCCAGACTCACAATTGTTGCGGTTACAATTGCAGCACCGATGGAAATCCACAACACTTTACCTGCTGATTTTTTTAGGGAGTCCGTGGTGAGCTTGCCACCTAACAGAAAACCCACCATGAGCAGCGCCATATCAGCAATAATTTCAAAATGCTTAATAAATGCTGACGGAACAACATCAATTACTTCCTTCCCAATAATTACCCCAAAAATTAGCAAGAGTGTTACTCGAGGCAGGAAGGAACGTCGTCCTAATGTGGATGTCACTAAACCAAGCAGAAGAATTCCGCCAAGTGTTAAAAGAAATTGAGATGTTGATTGCATGCCAAACGCCTGCACATATATTTTTGAACGAGTTATTTTATATATTTAACAGTTATTTTACGGATCCATCAGGGCAGTATAGTTAACTTCCTGGTCCCCCATAATGATCTTGAATTTCTTTAAAATATATAAAAATGGGTGTGCCTGAGTTTCTGGTCTCAGTCATGCTGCTTTGTTGGGTTTCTCCCGCAATAAGTGGATAAATGCTTCCGAAACCGGGCTATCCAGGTTGGAGCGAACGCGTGCTATTGAGATATCAAACACCCTCACACTTATCAGAATAGCTGCTATACTGAATATTAGAAACCGCTAATATTTAAAAAAAAGGGGGGGAAGTATGACGAATTCCAAAGATTTGGGCTCATCATCTGGCTCTGAGTTATTCCCGCCACTGGATGTGTTGAATCGCCTGGCAGTAAGTGAGAGTGGTTTCGTTTTTGATCCCTCTAGCGGCCACAATTTCACCGTGAATGAAACTGGTCTGTTTTTGTTGCGCCTTCTGTTGAAGGAGCAGCGCCTCGATCAAATACTCGAAACCCTGCATAATGAATTTGACGCTGATCCACGGGACATAGAACGTGATGTCATCGAGTTTGTTAGCGCCTTGCGTGAGAACGTGGGGGCCTAATGTCTGTTTCTAAAACCAAGGTCAATGCCACGGTCGCTATCACTGGTATGAATGCCAAGCCAGACAATCCGGGTCCCGGTGTGGCAGTAGCACGTTGTCTTCGCGAGTCGCCTGATTTCCAGGGCCGCATCATTGGCCTGGGTTACGATGCGCTGGATCCGGGTCTGTATCTGGATGATTACTGTGACGCCTCCTATCTCTTGCCTTATCCATCTGCTGGTGACGATGCCTTGCTGGATCAATTGCATATGATTCAGCAACGAGAACAGATTGATATCTTGTTACCCTGTCTGGATGCAGAGCTACCCGGCATGGTGCGTTTGCTGCCGGCGTTAAAAGAAATGGGTTTCAAAACCTTTCTTCCTACCGCCGGACAATTGCACCTGCGCAATAAGGATCGTCTACCAGAACTGGCGGAGATGGCCGGTATTTATTGTCCCGAGATCAAGGCCATTACCCAGGCGGGGTTCTTCTACAAATGTCAGGAAGAGGGCTGGTCGTACCCATTAGTGGTGAAGGGCCTGTTTTATGGTGCCTACATTGTTCATAGTGCGGACGAGGCCGCCGATGCCTTTCGCAAGATTGCTGCCGAGTGGGGTTTTCCCGTATTGGTGCAGGCAATGGTCAAGGGCGAGGAATACAACCTCACTGCGGTGGGAGATGGCGAGGGCAACCTGCTTGGGTCGGTAATGATGAAAAAAATGGCGGTTACCGACAAGGGCAAGGCCTGGTCCGGTATCAGCATTGATGACCAGCCCCTGCTGGAGGCCAGTGTCGCTCTTGCCAGGGCTATTAAATGGCGCGGTCCGCTGGAAGTGGAAGTCATACGAGATCAGCAAGGTCATTATCAATTGATTGAAATTAATCCACGGTTTCCTGCCTGGATTTACCTCTCGGTGGGTGTTGGACGCAATTTGCCGCTTACCTTATTGCAGCTAGCCATGGGGCTGAAACCTGATTCCTTTACTGAAACAAAAGCCGGCGTGTTGTTTATTCGTTATGCGGTGGAGAACATTGTGCCTATCGCTGAATTTGAATCGGTTGTTATGCAGGGTGGCCGGCACATGTCGGGTAATGTTTCGACTGTCAGTGAGTCGCCCAGCAATGAATAGCGGTTAAATGGGAGTAGTAAAAAAAGAATAAATGTGAAAAGGATGATGTTATGACTGAAGAAAGCTCCCAGGGTGAAACTCAAGATAAGAATGAGACAACTAAAAGGGTCTGGGTTAAGCCTACGATTACCGCACTGCATACCGGCACCATCAACAAATTTGGCGCCATGCGACATGAACAATGGCGCGACAA
>JAUVNZ010000174.1 GCA_030599435.1 Gammaproteobacteria bacterium
GACCAACACCGGTGGCCCGAATAATATTTTTAAGAGTTCTCTGTCTAATCATCTGGCTAATCACTTGAGTTCCTGGCGTTTTTCAAAAGCGTTTCAATAAACATTAATAAAGGATTACCAAGTAACCCTAAGTACGCACAGGGACGCGAATCTTATCATAGCCCCCAGGTGCTGCAAAGGCATCAGTTCACATACTGAGCAATTCCAGCCGTACTTACCCAAGCCTTAGTCGACCATTACTTCTAAAATCTTAAATGCTCTTTCATTATCATAATAAGAAGTTAGCCCTCCTTGAATATATAGGGAAGTACATATAGGTAAGTCCACCTATTGTTTGAACCTGGCTCTAGTCTGCCTGGCGGCGCAGAAATGCTGGGATATCGAGATAATCGAGCCCGCCATCAGTGCCTGTCGCATAGCGCTCCCCGGCAGATTTGTTACGAATAACCGTTGGCCGATCCAGGTCGCCGTAATCCGGCTCACCATTGGGCCCTTCAGGCGCAACCACCACAACAGGTTTGGTATCCACCGATTGCAGTTTTTGGCCAAGGCCGGTTGCCACGACGGTAACTCGTAGCCCCTCTGTCATATCAGGGTCAATAACCGTACCGACCACAACCGTGGCATTTTCAGACGCAAACTCCTTAATTGCCATGCCCACTTCATCAAATTCACCAATTGACATATCCATTCCGGCGGTAACATTAACCAGAATGCCGCGTGCACCTGCAAGATCGATGCTCTCTAATAAAGGGCTGGCAACTGCCGCTTCAGCTGCAATCCTCGCTCGGCCTTCACCTACCGCAAAGCCCGTTCCCATCATGGCCATACCCATTTCCGACATTACCGTGCGAACATCCGCGAAATCGACATTGATCAGGCCCGATCGGGTAATCAGGTCAGCAATACCCTGCACCGCACCCAGTAAAACATCATTTGCGGATTTAAATGCATCCAGCAAACTCACGTCTTTACCCAATACCGACATCAATTTTTCGTTGGGAATCGTGATCAGGCTATCCACGTATTCGGACAACTCCTTGATACCCTGCTCGGCAATAGCCATACGTTTTTTGCCTTCGAATGGAAAAGGTTTGGTAACCACGGCCACTGTCAGCACACCCAACTCTTTGGCAATTTGAGCAACCACCGGCGCACCACCCGTACCGGTTCCGCCACCCATACCGGCAGTAATAAATACCATGTCTGCACCTTCTACCAATTCAACAATGCGTTCACGGTCTTCCAAAGCAGCTTGCCGACCAACATCTGGATTAGCGCCTGCTCCCAAACCCTTGGTGATGTTATTACCTATCTGTAATACCGTACATGCTGTGGCATTTTTCAAAGCCTGCGCATCGGTATTGGTGCAAACAAACTCCACACCATCAATATTCTGGTTCACCATATGCTCAACGGCATTACCACCACCGCCACCCACGCCAATCACTTTAATGATTGCACCTGCCATATTGGTTTCCATTAGTTCGAACATAGTGTTGTCCTCCAGTTAGATCGCTTTCAATTGTTTAAAAATAATTTCTGTTAATCGTTAAATCTGTACTTTCCAAACCTGTCAAAAATTGCCCTGAAACCAGCCCTTCATCCTCGACCAAAGACTTTTTGCGCCCCACTCTCCAGAATGCTCAGTCCGGCTTTCACCGTGATGTTGATTGCCATATAGAAGTAACCCAACTCCTGTGGCATAAATCGGATTGCGTACCACGTCTACCAGTCCGGTGACGTGTTGAGGCAAACCCAACCGTACCGGCATATGGAAAATTTCTTCTGCCAACTCAATAACACCTTCCATTTTGGAACAACCACCGGTCAGCACGATGCCTGCGGCACATATATCTTCAAACCCACTGCGACGTAATTCGTTTTGCACTAACGTAAGCAATTCTTCGTAACGAGGCTCCACCACTTCTGCCAATGTCTGACGTGCAAGTCGACGCGGTGGGCGGTCTCCCACACTAGGGACCTCAATGTTTTCCTCAGGACTGGCCAGCTGCGTTAGCGCGCAGGCATATTTGATTTTGATTTCTTCTGCGTATTGTGTCGGTGTTCGCAAGGCGACGGCTATGTCGTTTGTTACCTGATCGCCAGCTATAGGTATCACGGCCGTATGGCGTATAGAACCATCTGTAAATACGGCTATGTCTGTTGTGCCTCCACCCATATCAACAAGACATACACCTAGTTCTTTTTCATCTTCCGTTAACACCGCGTAACTTGAGGCAAGCTGTTCAAGAATTACATCGTCCACTTCCAGACCACAACGGCGTACACATTTAATTATGTTCTGTGCGGCACTTACCGCGCCTGTCACCATATGCACCTTGGCTTCAAGGCGTACCCCAGACATTCCTACTGGTTCACGAATACCTTCCTGTTGATCAATAAGAAATTCCTGCGGCAAAATGTGCAGCACTTTCTGGTCAGCAGGGATAGCCACTGCTCGTGCGGCATCGATGACTCGTTCTACATCGGCGTGAGTAACCTCTTTATCTCGAATTGCCACAATGCCATGTGAATTCAAACTACGAATATGGCTACCAGCAATGCCCGCATACACTGAATCAATATGACAACCAGCCATCAGTTCAGCTTCTTCAACAGCCCGCTGTATGGATTGCACCGTTGACTCAATGTTTATGACTACCCCTTTTTTTAAACCCCTCGAAGGATGTGAACCTATGCCAATAATGTCGATGTTGCCTTCGGACGTCAGGTCAGCAACTATCGCCACTACCTTTGATGTTCCTATATCCAGACCCACCAACAAATTTTGATCCAATTTTTTATTCATCACAGCTTCCTCACTAGCTTGTTGATCTTTTTTTCCAACGCACCGCAAAGCCGTTGGTGTAACGCAAATCTATTGAATCAACTTGCGCAATTTTTTCGCCCAATAATTTCGAATAAACTGATAAAAAACGTTCTAAGCGTTCATTACTTACTGTTTTTCCCAGCATTAAATACAAATCATTCGCCAGATGTAGTTGCCATGCTCTTCGATCCGTGAGTGTTATTTCACTGATACGTAAATTAATTTGAGCCATTCTTTTAGACAGCAAGTGATAATTAACTGCTACCTTTTGCCCAGTACCAGCAGGGCCGGTAAATTTTGGCAAGTTTTCTGGTAACCCCTTAACAGGAGGTCGAAATACTTCACCACGCACATTTACAAGTTGGTTATCTCCCCACCTCGCCAAAGGCACCTGCTCCCTGATCTCTAAACGCAATGTGTCGGGCCAGGCACGGCGTACAGATGCGCTATCTACCCATGGCAAAGACTCTGCTGCTTTTTTAACAGCACGCACATCCACATTAAAAAATCCCCCGCTCGTTAGTCCGCCCAGAGCTTCATACACATCCTGTTGTGCCAGATAACGAAACTCCCCTTCTACTTTCACGCTTCGAATTGGCAATGTGTCTGGTTGAGCTAAAAACCAAACACCAAAACCCGTTGGCGCACCCAAAACCAGCACCAGAGTTACTGCACCAAATAAACGCCGATTAAGCCAAACAGGTAACCGTTCATACATAGCCAGCTTTCTCGGTTTTTTGGCAGTTTGTTTTCGTCTAGCGCCCATGATTAACCCTCATCAAGAGGCCTCCAGTTGTGCATCACACAAAATACGCCACACCAACTCATCAAACTCGATACCCGCTTCTTTTGCAGCCATGGGTACAAGACTGTGATCCGTCATACCCGGCACAGTATTATTTTCCAGCAACCAGGGCTGGCCGTTATCGCCCATAATTAAATCAACCCGACCCCAGGCGCGCGCACCTAATGCATCAAAGGCTCGCAACGCAAGTTTCTGTAAACGTTGTTCTGTTTTTGCATCCAGACCACAGGGGCAGTGGTAGGAAGTATCATTGGACTCATATTTAGCCGCGTAATCGTAGAACTCTCGCGGGGTATCAAGGCGAATCACGGGTAAGGCTTCTCCTGCCAAAATTGCCACTGTGTATTCATCGCCTTCCACCCATGGCTCAGCCATTACCTCGTCATCAAATTTGGCGGCAACTCGCCAGGCATCTTCCAGGTCTTCCGAAAGCTCCACACGTGTAGCGCCGAAACTCGAACCTTCACGTACTGGTTTTACTGCGACAGGCAAACCAAGCTCTGCTGCAACTTCAGACCAAAGCGACCGCTCATTTAACAGGACAAAATGTGGTGTTGATAAACCTGCCGCATGCCAAACCTGTTTACTCCTTACCTTATCCATACATAAAGCACTACCCAGCACACCACTACCCGTAAA